>JAZTZC010000459.1:0-17690 GCA_045637265.1 Eubacteriales bacterium
AGCAGCTCGCGGTAGTACGGGCGAACCTTTTCCAGATACAGAGGATCGTTGCAGCGCAGTGCCATGTTCGGGTAGGAGAGCAGCCACGACGGCAGACCGCCGAATTCGTGCTCTGCGCAGATGTACGGACCGGGACGCACGATGACGTAAAGACCCAGCTTCTGCGCGGTTTCGATGTACTTGACGATATCGAGGTTGCCTGTGAAGTCAAAGGTGCCTTCCTTGCGCTCGTGCAGGTTCCACGGGACGTACGTTTCGACCGTGTTGAAGCCGCATGCGCGGAGCTTCTTTAAGCGGTCTTCCCAGTATTCGGGAACGATACGCCAGTAATGCATGGCGCCCGACAGGACGACAAAGGGCTTGCCGTCGAGGACAAAGTCTTTTCCGTTGAAGGTAAATGTGCTCATGATATTGATTCCTTTCGTGGGGATTTAATTATTGTTAAAATTGGATGGAGGTTACGATTGAGGATGATGCATCAAATACCGCGTAGGGCGGGGGCTTGGGAATCGTGGTTCTTATTTATATGGATTCTGAAGCCCATAAATGCCCTTGACGGCATCGTACAGGCGGCAGTAGCGCTCGTAATGAACGGCGTATTTGTCGTGCATGGCGGGATTTGGCAGATAGGTATCCTTGATGCGGACGAGTGCTTCCGACGCTTCGTAAAGATCCTTGTAATAGCCGCCTGCAACCGCACCGAGCATGATGCATCCGACGGCACCTGCCTCGGGGTTCTCAAGCGTATGGACGGGCAGACCCGTGATATCCGCCTTGATCTGCATCCAGATGGGAGAGCGTGAGCCGCCGCCGGTTGCGTTCAGCGCATCGACGGGAACACCACCCGCGCGCAGCATATCGAGGTTCAGCCGCATTTCGTAGGTGATGCCTTCCATGACGGCTTTATAGAACTGGGAGCGCGGGGTATCGAGGGAAAGACCGACAACAGCACCGTGGGTTTCGGGGTCCATATACGGCGTTGCGGTACCGGCAAAGTGCGGCAGGACGAGAATGCCTGTGGGACCGACACAGCGTGCATCGGCGGCAAGCTCGGCATCGAGGAGCTTATAGGCGCTCGTATTCTGCTCGGCGGCACGACGCTTGGCATCCAGACCGACGGTATCGCGGAACCACTGGACGAGTGCGCCGCCGCAGTAGCAGAATGCATACGTTGCGTAAAGACCGTCGATGGCATGCGGTGCGCAGACGTAGCCGCGGTTGATTAAGGACATATCGGTAAACGGGCGGTCAAAGACGGGCGTAATGCACTCGACCGTACCCATGCCGTCGACCGACGTACCGGGCTTGAGTGCGCCCGCGCCGAGTGCCGCCGTGATCTGATCCTGTGCGCCCGTGATGATGCGCGTATCGGGATCGAGGTTCAGCTCCTCACAAAGAGACTTACGTACCGTGCCGGCGACCGTACCTGCGGAAACAGGTGTGGAGAAGATCGCGGGATCAATGCCTGCCGCGGAGAGCAGTTCGGTGTCCCACTTCTTGCCGACGACGTCAAACGCCATCGTGCGCGAGGCAAGGGTATAGCTGATCTGCGAGACACCCGACAGACGCCAGACGGCGTAGTCCTCGATCAGATAGAAGTGGTGCATTTTCTCGAAAATTTCGGGAAGCTCGTTTTTGTACCACATGAGCTTGGGCAGCGTGTACATCAGATGCGGCTTCATATAAAGCGTCTGCATGAGCCGTTCACGGCCAAATGCCGCAATGAGCGCATTCGTTTCGTCCTCGCCGCGGTTATCGGTGTAAAGCACGATGCCGTGGAGTACATTGCCGTCGATATCAACCGGTACACCTGCCTCACCGAACGATGTGACGATGATCGCTTCCACATCGTCGCCCATATTTCTGCAGTCACGCGCACCGATGGCGATCACCTCGCGGATGCAGTCCCACATGACGTTTGCATCCAGTTCATGCGCACCCGCATCACGCTGTGCCGTATATTCGCGGTACGCGCCGGAAATGTATTTGCCCTCCGGCGTGCAGACGACGCTTTTGCATCCGCTCGTGCCGAGGTCAAGACCCATAATTGCCATAGTTGTTGTTCCTTTCTTTGGGGATGGAGAAGAAGATGATGGTGCACTCGTTCCAAGCCTTCCCTGGTGAGGGAAGGTGTCAAACGCACCCGGGGCGTTTGACGGATGAGTCGTTCTTTTGTTACTTTCCGGATTGATACAAGCGTATAACATAAGAATATATAAGATATCGTTGCTTTATGCTGTACAGCATTACTGCTGCCTCAACGACTCATCCGTCTTTTGATAAAAACGCCTTCGCGTTTTTATCAAAATCCACCTTCCCTCACCAGGGAAGGCAGAAGATGCCTGCGGCATCTTCGAATGTGCGCACCATCACCATGTGTTCCTTTTCTATAGTATATCAGAAATCCTCCGAAAATGGAAGACATAACCGTGAATTTCCAAAGAATTTTCATCACTTTTCCGCGCAGATTGGGAAATGCCTTGACAAACGGGGGTAAATCGGGTAAAATTATAAGGAAAGCAAATGCTGTTTGGGGTGTCGGAAGGAACAGTCTGGGACGCCTGTCCCTACCACAAGCGAAAGCACCTACGTATCCCGTTATCAGCATCGAATCCCTATGAGCGGCGGCACCAAGGCACCGCCCTACGGAGTATGGGAAGCGTCTGCGCATCCCGTTATCAACATCGACCCATATTCGGACGATTCAGGACCATCAAAGCAAATCCAAACAAATCCACATAAAGGAGAACCCCCATGAAATTTTACCAGACCTGGCAGGGCGCGCTGCTTGCGTCCTCCGATGTCAATGACATCATCAAAACCTTCCCGGCGGAAGTTCCGGGCAACCTGCAGTATGACCTCGCAGTCGCTGAGGGCATCGCAGACACGCTGATGTACTCCACAACGGCACAGCGCTTCCTCGAGGTTGAGGACAACTTCTGGAAGTACGAAACCACGCTTGACTACAAGGTCGAGGAGGGTGAACGTGCTATCTTTGTCGCAGAGGGTATCGACTACATCTTCGATATCATCATCGACGGCAAGTGCGTCTACTCCCACGAGGGTATGTACACCAAGACCGAGATTGATCTGACCGACATTGCGGCGCCCGGCTCTACTCTCGTTGTCCGTGTTCACCCGCATCCGAAGCTGCCCGGTGAATTTGCAACGCCCAGAGAACTCGCAGCGCAGTCCTGCAAGCCACCGTCCACCTATGAGTGGGACTGGAACCCGCGTCTCATCATCTCCGGTATCTGGAAGCCGTGCTATGTCGAAACGAGAACCCGTGGCTACATCCGCAACTGCGAACCCTTCTATACGCTCAATCCCGCGCGTACAACCGCGGTTCTCTCCTTTGAAACCGACTGCGATCTGCCTGTGACCTATACTGTCACCGATCCCGACGGCAATGTCGTTTATGAAGGCGATAAGCCCAACTGCGTCATTGAAAACGTCAAGCTCTGGTGGTGCAACGGTCAGGGTGCGCCCAACCTCTACACCTATACTGCCAAGAACGCAGAACATGAATATACCGGCCGCATCGGCTTCCGTACCGTCAAGCTCGTCATGAATGGCGGCGGTGCTGACCACGAACCGAGAAGCTTCCCCAAGGGCCGTTATCCCGTGCCGATCACGGTTGAGCTCAACGGCCGCCGCATCTTTGCAAAGGGCTCCAACTGGGTCAATCCCGAGCTGTTCTTCGGACGCATCACCGATGAGCGCTACTATGAACAGCTGATTGCGGCAAAGGAAGCAAACATGAACATCCTCCGTCTGTGGGGCGGTTCCGGCTTCAAAAAGAAAGCATTCTACGAATACTGCGACGAGATGGGTATCATGGTCTGGCAGGAATTTGTCCTTGCCTGCAACAACTACGTCGGTACCCCGAAGTACCTTGCAACGCTCGAGCAGGAAGCGACTGCCGCCATCAAGGAACTGCGCCGTCATCCGTCCATCATCATGTGGTGCGGCGGCAACGAGCTGTTCAACGACTGGTCCTGCATGGATGACCAGTCTCACGCACTGCGTCTCTTAAACAAGCTCTGCTATGAGCTCGACTTTGAGCGTCCTTACATCATGACCTCTCCCTTGCAGGGTATGCTGCACGGCTGTTACGTCTTTGAGTTTGAGGGTCAGCAGGTCTTCCAGATGTTCCAGAACGCAAAGGGTACTGCCTACTCCGAGTTCGGTGTCCCGTCTGCCGCAAACGTCGAAAACCTCAAGAAGATCATTCCCGAGGACGAGCTGTTCCCGATCGAGAAGTCCAAGTCCTGGGTCTATCACCACGGCTTCAAGGCATGGTCGGAAGAACGCTGGCTGTGCATGGATGTCTTCCGCAAGTATTTCGGCGAACCCTCCTGTCTGGAAGATGTTGTCGAGGGTACGCAGTGGATGCAGTGTGAAGGCTATAAGGCAATCTTTGAAGAAGCACGCCGTCAGTGGCCGTACTGCTCTATGGCTGTCAACTGGTGCTACAACGAACCGTGGCTGTCGGCAGCAAACAACTGCCTCCTGACCTATCCGTCCGAGAAGAAGCCGGCATACTACTCCGTCCGTGACTCCCTGCGCAACTCCATTCCGACCGCACGTGTGCCGAAGTTTGACTGGAAGGCAGGAGAAAACTTCAACTTTGAGCTGTGGTACTTAAACGATGCACCGGAAGCGGTTTCCGATACCGTCCGTGCAACGCTGACCATCGGCGATCAGGTGATTGAGCTTGCCAACTGGGAAACCGGTGAGGTTGCTGCGTGTGCAAACAAGCAGGGCGCGAAGGTTGTCCGTGAACTGCCGTGGGTGGATGCCAAGGATATGACCCTGACGCTCGAAAGCGCGAATGGCAATACCAATGCGTACAGACTGATGTATAAGAAGTGATTTTTGAAATTGCGATGACGCGCCTCCAAGCCTTCCCTGGTGAGGGAAGGTGGCGCGCCGAAGGCGTGACGGATGAGTCGTCGTCCCAAGCACCGTTTCTCATCTGATTCGCCAATCCCTCCACTATCACCACCAATAAACAATATGTTCCCATACAACAAAAACCTTAAAGTCAACGCTCGCGCACTTCGATCTGCAATGACACCCGAGGAATCCCATCTATGGTATGATTTCCTGAAAAAATTGCCGATTACAGCATACAGACAGCATGTGATCGGAAATTACATTGCCGATTTTTATATCGCATCAAAAAAACTGGTGATAGAAATCGATGGTGCACAGCATCAGATGCCCGAAAACAGAGATGCCGATGCCAAGCGTGATGCTTATTTTCAATCTCTTGGCATTGCCGTGAAACGGTATCGTAATCATGATATCAATCGCAATTTCCGCGCGGTGTGCGAGGATTTGTTGAAGACTGTTGGGGTTGCGGCGAATGAGATGAAAAAGTAACAGGAGAACGACTCATCCGTCAAATTCCCCATGGGAATTTGCCACCTTCCCTCACCAGGGAAGGCAGAAGATGCCTGCGGCATCTTCGAATGTGCGCACCACCAACCGTATCTGTCATCCGCAATCGTCATCTCCAATCTACGAAAGAGAGGAATCTCCCATGCGTATTGATGAAATCGACAAGAATCTGAAAGTAGAAAACGCACTCGGTCTTGACGACGTTGTGTTCATTGACGTCCGCCGTGATCCGTTCTGCGTTTACGGTCTTTACGACTACAAGAACCAGCCTGTGTTCCGCCGTCTGCCGGAGGACGTTGCCCGCGCAACCAATCCCGGTGTGTACGGTCTGCACATCCATACTGCCGGCGGTCGTGTCCGCTTCTCGACCGACTCGCCGTATATCGCCATCCGCTGCAAGATGCAGTCGGTCACCCATATGCCGCATATGCCGCTGATCGGTATGTCCGGCTTTGACCTTTACGAGCACAAGATGGGGGTTGACACCTATATCCGCTCGTTCATGCCGAACTGGGATATGAAGGACGGCTATGAATCCGTACAGCACATGTACAACGACGGCAAGATGCACGACTACACGATTCATTTCCCCTTGTACAACGATGTCATCTCGCTGGAAATCGGATTGAAGGAAGGCTCTGCCCTGACAGGCGGCGTCAAGTATGAAGACATCAAGCCTGTTGTCTACTACGGCTCCTCGATCACCCAGGGCGGATGTGCGTCCAGACCCGGCAATGCGTACCAGAACATCATCTCCGCACGCACCAACATCGACCACATCAACCTCGGCTTCTCCGGCTCTGCAAGAGGTGAGGATGCGATTGTCGATTACATGGCGAGCCTTGATATGTCCGTGTTCGTCTGCGACTACGACCACAATGCGCCGTCTGCCGAGCATCTGGAAGCAACCCACGAAAAGCTCTACCGCAAGATCCGCGACAAGAACCCCGATCTGCCGATCATCTTTGTCACAAAGCCCGATAATCTGTACACCGACGATGCCGCACTGCGTCGTGAAATTGTCTACAAGACCTACCGCAAGGCTTACGCCGAAAATCCGAAACGCGCCGCATACATCGACGGCTGCTCTCTGTTCTCCGCCGAGTACCGCGACTGCTGTACCGTGGATACCTGTCATCCCAATGACATCGGTTTCCTCTGTATGGCGGAGGTTATTGGTGCGGAGATCGATCGGATGCTGAAATTGTAAAAGATGGGATTGGATGGTGGATTACGGTTGACGCAGACGCGCTCCATACGCGTTTCTTGTCGCCGTCATCTCCTGATTCATCCCCAAAAACCACAACGAAAGGAACCATCACCATGAAGAAAGCAAAACTTCTCCTGTCGGTTCTTCTCTGCATGACCATGCTGCTTTGTGCGCTGTCCGTTTCTGTCTCGGCTGTCCGCCCGGACGAGGCGCGCACGCTCAAGCAGGTATATGTCAACGAAGAACTGGACGGATATGAAATTCCGTATGTTCTCTATCTGCCTGCAAATTATGACGAAGCAAAGGAATACCCTGTGCTCCTGCTCCTCCACGGTGCGGGTGAACGCGGCAACGACAATGAATTACAGCTCTTCCACGCCGTTGACGAGCTTTACGAAACCCGTCAGGCATTGATGGACGACTGTATTTTCCTCGTTCCGCAGTGTCCGCTCGAGGAACAGTGGGTCGACTGGCCGTGGACGAACGGTAACTATTCCGTCGACGAAATCCCTGAATCCAAAGCGCTGTCTACCGTTATCAAGCTCCTCGGCGAGGTTCTTGATACCTATGCCGCAGATACCAACCGCGTCTACATCATGGGTATCTCCATGGGCGGTTTCGGTACATGGGACGCACTGGTCCGTCACGAGCCGATTTTCGCGGCAGGCGTTCCGCTGTGCGGCGGCGGTGACCCGTCCAAGGTCGATATCTTAAAGGAAATCCCGATCTGGTGTGTCCACGGTACGGTTGACTCCGCCGTTCCGTTTGCAGGCACCGAGGAAATGTACAACACCATCGTTTCCGCCGGCGGTGAGCGCATCACCTTTGAGCCGATGGAAGGCATGGATCACAACATCTGGGACTACGCAACGACGAACGGCGCACTGATCGACTGGCTGTTTGCACAGAACCTCGCGCTGCGCTATCCGCCGGAAACCGAACCTGTAACGGAAGCGGTGACGAATCCCATTGAACCGGGCGTCGAGACCGATGTTCTCCCGGTGGAAGACGGTTCCGCCACACCCATTGCGGCTGCGGTTGTGATCGCCGTTCTGGCAGTCGGTGCTGTTGTCGGATTTGTCATGACGAGAAAGAAGAAGTAATTTCAGAAACATAAAAACCGTTCCGTGTCAAACATGGAGCGGTTTTTGTATGTGAATCGTTAACGAAACAAAGAATATGAAAATTCTTCACATTGGCGCAACAAATCAGATGTATAATATGGGTATCAATGATATGCAGATGATTTTGTATTTGTAGGGGAGGGAGTCACCCGTGTCTGCGGACACCCCTCCCGAAACATACAGCATAGATCATGTCACTGTTTGAGGAAGATACCTTTCAATGCCAATAGGATAACAAAAACGTCAACCTTAAACATCATCGAATTGATAAGTTCGGGAGGGGTGACCCCTCCCCTACAAATTCAGAGAATCGTCAGTGCTGAAATGAACACCGTCAAACCAAAGGAGGAATCCGCTTGTCACGCAAAAAACAAACCGATGCGCATATTTCTGCGGGCGCACGGCGGTATATCAACCGTCATTTTCACATCATATTCCAGCGCATGGTTTATGTGCTGCTGTTTGCGTCGATTCAGATTGCGGTGCTCGTCTGGCTGTTTGTCCGTATGCATACCTGGATTCCGTACTTTTTCGTTTTGTGCATGGTGCTCTCTCTGCTTGCCGCGATTCATATCATCAACAAAAACAGCAATCCCGCCATCAAGATCGCATGGCTGATTCCGCTGTTCATCCTGCCGATCTTCGGGGGACTGCTCTATCTGATGTTCGGCGGGCATCACAAAAACCGCCGTCTGAACGATGCGGGCGACAATATGCGCGCGCAGTATACCTCTCCGCTGAATGCCGCGCTGACGCAGGATGATGCGGCGATGGCACTGCGCGGACGCGATGCGGCGCTGATCTCGCATTATATCAAAAACGCCAGCGGCTGTCCGCCCATCGGCAATACGGCGACGGACTACTACCCGACGGGCGAGGCGATGTTTGCCGCCCTCTGTGATGCGCTTGGGCGGGCAGAACGCTATATTTTTCTCGAATACTTCATCATTGAGGAGGGGACGTTCTGGAACACGGTGCTCGACATTCTGACCGAACGTGCCGCCGCGGGTGTCGAGGTGCGCGTGATGTACGACGACTTCGGCTCGATGCTGACCCTGCCGATCACCTATGAACGCACCCTGCGTGAGCGCGGCATCAAAACGCACGTCTTCAATCCGTTCAACACCGTTCTCTCGCCGCGTCCCAACAACCGCGATCATCGCAAAATCACCGTCATCGACGGGACAACCGCGTTTGTCGGCGGCATCAATTTAGCGGATGAATATATCAATGTCCGCGAAAAGCACGGGCACTGGAAGGATACGGCGGTGCGGCTGACGGGCGATGCGGCATGGAGTGTTGCCGTACAGTTCCTTGCGGTCTGGGATGCCGACACGCGCACGGGAACGGATTATCAGTTGTATCTGCCCGCAAAAACCGACGCGCCGCACATCGAAAACGGCATTGTTCAGCCGTACACCGACATTCCCGCCGACGGAGAGCTGGTCGGGGAAACGGTCTATTTTCAGATGATTACGCGTGCCGAGCGGTATATCTATCTCACAACACCGTATCTGATTCTTGACCATGAGCTGCTCGGGGCATTGCAGACCGCCGCCAAAAGCGGGATCGATGTCCGCATTGTTACCCCGCACATTCCCGACAAGAAATCGGTCTTTTTCTTAACGCGCTCCTACTATCAGCCGCTCCTCGATGCCGGCGTGCGCATCTATGAGTATACCCCGGGCTTCATTCACGCAAAATCAATGGTTACCGATGACCGTTTTGCCGTCGTCGGCTCGATCAACTTCGACTATCGTTCTCTGTATCTGCATCTGGAAAACGCCGTGTGGATGTACAACACGTCCTCCGTCACCGCTGTGCGCGACGATATTATATCGACGATTGCACAATCCGAGGAGGTGCATGAGGATATCCTTGGCAAAATGACATTCGCCCGCCGTCTGTGGCTGTCGATTCTGCGGACGTTTGCACCGCTGATGTGAAATCAATGAGAAATGAGAAATCAGGAATTTGAAATTGGACTTCATTGCAGGCACCTGCTTCAAACCAATTTCATTTCTAATTTCTCATTTCTCATTTCTATTTCTAATTATAGTTCCTCGTGCGGCGCAAAGGTTCCTGCGATTTTCAGATGGTCACATTCCCGACGCAGCTCGGCGAGCATTGCGGCACCATCCTCGGTATCGGTGACACCGTCGATTTCGACGTAGAAATAATACTGCCACGACTGCTGTTTCATCGGTCTTGATCGCAGTGCCGTCATGTTATAGCCGTATCGGGCGATGATTGAGAGGGCATTGGCAAGGGAGCCGGCTTCATGCTTGACCGAGAACATCAGGACTGTACCGGTCATCGACGGGGAAGACGCTCTCGCACGGGACAGAACCGCGAAGCGCGTGGTGTTCTCGCCGCTGGTGTTGATGTTGGCATCGAGAATTTTCAAGCCGTACAGCTCTGCCGTTTCCGCGCTGGCAATGGCCCCGCGGGATTTGTCGCCCGACTCTGCAATTTGCTTTGCCGCAAGGGCGGTGTTTGCGGCATCTTCCGATGCGAAGCCGTGTCTCTCGATATAGTCACGGCATTGACTGAGTGCCTGCGGGTGGCTTGTGACTGTACGGATATCCCCGACCGAGGCCTCTGGCAGACCGAGCAGGTTCTGGCGGATTCTGAGTTCATAAATACCGTTGATGTACAGACTGCCCGAGAAGATCAGGTCGATGGTCTGTCCGACCTCACCTGCGTAGCTGTTTTCGATGGGCAGGACGGCGACGTCGCAGTCACCGCTCACGACCGCCTCGTATGCCGCCTTGAAGTCGCTGTGCGCAGTACGGTTTCCGCCGGGAAAGATTCTGCCTGCGGCGATATGGGCAAATGCGCCTTCCACACCGCTGTATGCCACGCGCAGACCGTTCTGCATGCGGTACTGATACGCGCGGGAGAGTCCCATCAGATGGCGCAGGTATTCGACGTAATAGCCCCGCAGACACTCATCCTCGATGCGCGCCGCGTTCGTTTCAATCACGGCTTCCTCGCGCTTGGGATCAAGAATCGGCAGTCCGTATTCCATTTTGTGCTCGCAGACAAGCTCTGCCGCTTTCATACGCCGCACGAACAGCTCCGCCATCTGTGCATCGACTTCGTTGATGATGGTGCGGGCTTTTTCTAATTTGTTTGACATGGTTTGGTTCCTTTTTGTGTGGTGGGGTTTGGGGTGGAGTGATGAGTGGTGACGATGGTGTTTTCAATTACCGTGTCATGGCGCCGATTAAGACGATCACGCTTTTAAGAAGCCCCCGCCCTACGCGGAAAAGGAAGCCGCCTGCGTCACCCGAAATCCCCATCGGATTTTTCTTTCAATATTCTGTTTACAGCTTCTCCGCGATATCGTAAATCAGCTGCTCGGTCTTTTCCCAGCCGAGGCACGGGTCGGTGATGGACTTGCCGAAGATGTGCTCCTCCGCCTTGCAGGCACCGTCCTCAAGGTAGCTTTCGATCATCAGACCCTTGACGAGACGGCGGATGACGGGATTTTCGCGGCGGCTGTGGACGATGTCTTTTGCGATGCGCACCTGCTCCAAATACTGCTTGCCGGAGTTGTTGTGGTTGGTATCGACGATGACCGACGGATTGGTGAGGTTCGATTTCTCATACAACTCCTCTACGCGGAGCAGATCCTCGTAGTGGTAGTTGGAAATGCTTCTGCCGGAATTGTCGAGATAGCCGCGCAGAATGGCGTGTGCGTACGGATTTCCATCGCTTGTGACCTCCCAGCCGCGGTAGATGAACGTATGGGACGACTGGGAAGCGACAATGGCGTTCATCATGACGCTGAGATCACCGCCGGTGGGGTTCTTCATGCCGACCGGGGCACCGATGCCGCTGGCGACCAGACGGTGTTCCTGATTTTCCACCGAGCGCGCACCGACCGCAACGTACGACAGCAGATCGGACAGGTAGCGGTAGTTGTCGGGGTACAGCATCTCATCGGCGCAGGAGAAGCCGTAGTCGCGCAGAGCCGCCAGATGCAGTTCACGGATGGCGATGATACCCTTGTACATATCGGGCTTTTCCTCGGGATCGGGCTGATGGAGCATGCCCTTGTAGCCCTGACCCGTTGTTCTCGGCTTATTGGTATAAATGCGCGGAATGAGGATGATCTTATCCTTGACCTGCTCCTCGATTTTGCGCAGGCGGGAAATGTATTCCAAAACGGGTTCTCTGTGATCTGCCGAGCACGGACCGATGATGAGAAGAAATTTTGGGGATGTTCCGTCGAACACGGCGCGGATGCTCTCATCGCGTGCGGCTTTGATGCTTGCCATCGCTTCGGTGACGGGGTATTCTGCCTTGACTTCTTGGGGGATCGGGAGCTTTCTGTGGAAATTCATCTGCATGATTTTGTACCTCTTTTCTTAAAATGTCGTTTCCAAAAACAAAAGTCCGCATCTTCGGTGTTCGTGGGAACACAGCAAATGCGGACTGTCCGTTTTTTTGGTTGCCGAAAAGAATGGTTACTTCTCGGGTATCACAAAAGACGGGCAGCCCATGTTAAAGAAATAAAAGTAATAAAACATATTCGTAGACATGACTGCTCCTCCTTTGTGGATTTTGTTGCCACCCATTATACGCTTCTTTTTCGGATTTGTCAATGGGGTTTTGGAAAAAAATTCAAGGAAAATTCAAAAAAATGCAAATGTTTCCGTGTGGTTGAGAGGGTGGCAGGGGGATTGGATGGTTGTTATGGTCGATGTAGACACTCCTCTGTGACTGTAGGGCGGTGCCTTGGTGCCGCCGCGATGGGCGCACAACATACCAATTTTGGATATGAAACATGGGATATCTAATTTTTCTAATATTTCCGCCATCAAAATTGCTGTGTTACGGCGGGAGCAAGCCCTCGCCCTACAGCGAAATTTGCAGCTGCTTACCCTTAAGTTGACAGCATGACACCGCTGTCAGAAGACTCTAAATCAGTTATTTTCTTCGTATGCGGTCATTGCTTTTTCGATTGCCGTTTCGATCTTGGATTCAACCTTTTCCAGAGACGATGCAATGTCGGTCTTGCCGGCAAAGAGCTTGGGATAAATCTGCGAGCAGGTATATGCAAACGCAACGGGATGGTTGTAGGACAGGTTCTCGAAGATGATATCAAGCGATGCTTCGGATTCGGTGTCGCGGGAGACAATACCCTGCAGCATGCCGTCGTACGCCGCAGGCATAACGGTGTCCAGAGACTCGTATGCCAGCGCTTCCATCAGAATACCGGTGCGGTCGAGGTCAGCATTGGTGACGGGAACGAGCATGAAGTACGCTTCAATGACATCGGAATAGTAGTTTTCCTGCTGCTCGTCATACTTGGGCGGCGGGAGAATACCGAAGTCAAGCGTCATCTGGCGCAGCTTCTGTGCGTTGCCGAGCGTTTCGTTGTAGAACAGGACATTGCCGGAGATGAAGAATTCATAACCACCGTGGTTTTCGGAGGTTGCCTTCGGATGGTAGAAGCCGTTGTCCTTCTTGCAGAATTCGCTGACCTTGAGCAGGCGTGTGATGTAGTTCTCGTCTGTCATCGTGAAGGTAAGCATATCGTTCGTGTCCTTGGTAAGCGACATCGGTGCATCCAGCGCAGCCGCCAGATAGCGTGTTACCAGAAACTCGTGGGACGTATAGCCGTAGCGGTCCTGCTCATCCCACTTGCCGTCACCGTTGAGGTCGGAGGCGACAGTCAGTGCCATTTCGCGCATACGGTCGATGGTCCATGTGCCGTCCTCGACCATTTCATAGGGGCTGTCAAGGTCGAAGTCAGCCGCCATGGTCTTGTTGAAGAACAGCGCGGAGGTACCGTCGTAGTGGGTCGTATCGAATGTGGAGATACCGTAGAAGATGCGGTTGTCGATGGACATGGACTCCAGCGAGGATTGCAGCCACCATTCGCGGTCGAGATTCAGATGCGGAATGTCGGCAAAGTCCATTGCGCCGCTCTGAAGGACGACATTGAACGCAGGCTCCTCACGCAGAAGGAAGATGGAGTGTGTTGCGTCCCCTGCGGTGACGAAATTCATGACCGATTTCAGCGCGTCGGTTGCGTTCTGCAGCTCTGCGAGCTTGACATTGTAGCGATCCTCGATCAGCGCATTGCGGCGGAACACGGCATCGTTGAGCGTATCGCCGATTTCCTCGTCTGCCGTGACGCGGTTGATTGCCATCCAGTCGCACATACAGGTATTGTAAAAGGAGAAGGTTTCGCCGCCGAAGTCCGCCTCGGGCAGTTCGGGACCGTTGTACGCCTCGGTGACGGGAGCAGTTTCGATGTTTTCTTCGTTCTGCGGCTGCGTCTGTGCGGGGGTCTTTGTACCGGCATCGCCGCAAGCAGACAGCAGTGCCGCCGCAAGCAGAAGACCGGATAACAGGATTTTGCTGTGTTTCATGGTACAAAACCTCGTTTCTGTAAAAGATATCAGTATTATATCATATTTCTGTGCAGATTGCAAGGTGTATCCCGGATTTTTGGAAACGGGAAAAACAATGAAATAAATCGTGCAGAAGTGTTGACAAACGGGAATGAGTGTGGTATAATGATGACGCAAACAGGGGATATCGTGAACAAACGATGCGCGTTTGTGCAAAAAATGTTCACGGTTTGGGTATATGGCGATGCGCGAACCGCCTGCTCCGACCAATCCCACGAAATCCTGAAAAACCGAAAGGAGAACCATCATGTTTTTGGAAGAACGTCATAAGGAAATTCTGCGTCTGCTGGAGGAAAAAGGCTCCATCCGCACATCGGAAATTCAGCGGAAATTCTCGGTCGGCTACGACACCGCCAAGCGGGATTTGCGGCTGCTTGAGGAACAAAAGCTGCTCAAGCGCACCCACGGCGGCGCGATTCCGCTCAAATCGGTTGCGTTCGGCAAGCCTGCGGGCATGACCTGTGCCGACTTCGGTGAGATTCGGCCGAACTATCTCGCGATTGCCGAGGAAGCACTGACACGACTGCGCGACGGCGATGTCATTTTCATCACGGCGGCGACGGTCGGCTATTTCATGGCGGAGCGTCTGCCGGAGGAGATGAACCTGCGCGTCGTCACCAACTCCACGGTTATGGCAGAGGTTCTGCGCAAGAAGCCGAATGTCCGTGTCATCATGCTCGGCGGTGAAATGGACGGCAAGGGCAACTGCTACGATGCGTTTGCTGTGGACATGATTCGCCAGCTGCGCTTTGACAAGTGCTTTCTCACATCGGCGGCGATCTCCGCTGACTTCGGACTGTCCATTCAGAAGAGCGGCGCCATCCCGTTCTGGAACGCCGTTATCGATGCGTCCAGACAGGCAATCGGGCTTTATCCGACCGAGAAGATCGGCTCGGACTCCATCGTCCGCATTTGTCCGGCAAACCGTCTGAACATGCTGATCACCGACGACGAGATTTCGGAGAGTGACCTGTCTGCGTTTGAGGAGCTTGGCATCGAGGTTGTCGTGACAACACCGGAGGAAAAGGAAATGGAGAAGCCGGAATTAGAAATTAGAAATTAGAAATTAGAAATTAGAAATTAGAAATTAGAAATTAGAAATGGGGCGTTCTCGTTATTTGTAGGGGAGGGAGTCACCCGTGTCTGCGGACACAGAGACGCATTTGCTTCTCCCACAACCGCCATCAAATCCTTCATCCGACAGAAAACCACCCGACCTTTTTTGATCGGGTGGCTGTTTTTTGCTTGGGATCAATAGTTTTCTGCGTGTACTTCAAAGTAGCTCTGCGGATGTGCGCAGGTGGGGCACAGCTCGGGCGCGTTCGTACCGACGACGATGTGACCGCAGTTGCGGCATTCCCAGACCTTGACCTCGCTCTTGGCAAAGACCGCGGCGGTTTCCACGTTCTTCAGCAGTGCGCGATAGCGTTCCTCGTGGTGGCGTTCAATCGCAGCGACGAGACGGAACTTGGCAGCCAGCTCTGCAAAGCCTTCCTCTTCTGCGTCGCGAGCAAAGCCTTCATACATGTCGGTCCACTCGTAGTTTTCGCCTTCAGCCGCATGTAGCAGGTTTTCAGCGGTATTGCCAAGACCGGCCAGCTCCTTGAACCACATCTTTGCGTGTTCCTTTTCGTTGTCTGCGGTCTTTAAGAACAGCGCGGAAATCTGTTCGTAGCCTTCCTTCTTTGCAACGGACGCAAAGTAGGTGTACTTGTTTCTTGCCTGGGATTCACCGGCAAACGCCGCTTCCAGATTCTTTTCGGTCTTGGTGCCTGCGTACTTGTTTGCAATCAGCTCCAGCTTGTCATCCTTTTGACGGCACTTGGGGCAGACTGCTTCCTCGCCGTCTGCAACGGTAAAAACTTCGCCGCAGACCTTGCACTTGTAGGTTTTCATGATAGATTCCTCCTGTGTAATATATTTATTATTTTTCTTTATTCTTTATTTCGTTTCTGTCCTCTGATGCAGGCGCGGATCATCAAGAGCAGAAACCCGATGCTGACTGCCCAGAATACCCCGAACCAACCGAGATTGAGCGACTGAAACTCCGACGCATGAAAGTCCGGCACAACGATCCCGAGTCTGCCGCCGAACAGACAGCGGATCAGGAACACCATTGCCGCCGCCAGACTTGCCATGTGACCGAGAAACAGACACAGCGCACGCCGATTGCGGTACAAAAACAGAACGCCGATGACCAGCGCCGCCAGCCCCACGACGGAAACACCACCGATGAACAAAGGCATGACTTCCTCCTCAAAGGGAATGTTGTATTGTCTTATCATGGGAGTCTCCTTTCATGAAACATTTCTCATTTCTAATTTCTAATTTTTTCAAATCTCACACGCATCGCACCACTTGATATACGCGTGGTCATACTCGTCAAAGCGAATCGGCAGAACGACATAGGATGAGGTAAAATACTTGTCTCCGTCACCGCCCCAGCGGTCGCCGAAGTAGAGGAAGATCACCTCGCCGTTCTCCTTTTCGTAGGGCAGAACGAACGCAGGCTGGGAATCAAACGTCGTCTTGTCACCGAAGGGATGGTTGAGCGACCAGCGTCCGTTCAGCTTGTGGGACGTTGCGCAGGTACCCTGATTGGGCGCCCAGCCGGTACACCAGGACGACAGCAGATAATACTTTCCGTTTTCGCGGCGATAGAACAGTGCCGGTGCTTCGCGGAATTCCCCTTGGAACAACGTATGTACCTGACGGTCGACGTTCATGTAGTCCTCAGTCAGACGGTAGACGGCGAGATCGGCATTGTCGCGCGATGCGGAGATGAAGTATGCATCGTTCTGCTGATCGACAAACAGCGTGCAGTCGCGGGACATGTTGCCGTAGGGATTGAAGCTGCCGTGGTAGATAAAATAGCCGTCGGGTGTGTCGCAGGTTGCAATGCAGGCACGCGCGTCGAGATAATTTTCACCGTTTTCATAGTGCGCCCACATGACGAATTTCTTCGTCCGTGCGTTGTAAAGCACCTTGGGGCGTTCGATGTTGACCTTGCGCCGCTCGCCGTCTCGTTCGTGGTACAAGGCAAGATCGGTGCGGACACGATAGCCCTCACACGGAGAGTTTACCGTCAATACATGGCGGCGGAATTCCCAATCAACGAGATTTTCGGAGCGATAGACCGAGACATAGATGTCATCCCGACGATCCTCGCCGTACCAGTAGTAATAGCCGTTGTGTATGAGCATGTGACCGCCGTGGGCGTGGATGGGATTGCCGTTGGTATCAAGCCAGAGGGTTCCGTTGGATTGTAATTTCGTCATGATGGTCACCGGGACTTTCGCGTTTGCAAAAGGTTCCTTTCTTTGAGATTTTTGGGGAGAATATGTGTGGGGCGATTATGATTTGTTAGAATGTCGGGGAATGGTATGCTATAATAAAAGTACAGTCGACAAACTCACCAAAAGATGATATAATAAAAGAAAAAGGAAAGGTGAGAAAAATGACGTACGACAAGGAATTCAAGGAAAATGCATTAAAACTATCCGATGAGATCGGAGTAAA
>JAZTZC010000460.1:0-4161 GCA_045637265.1 Eubacteriales bacterium
TCTTTTAACTCCAGTATTTCCTTTTCGTATTCCTTGATATGTTTATATTCTCTTGGCATATAAATTCCCTCCTATGGCTTCTTTTATTATACCATAGGAGGGTTCTTTTGTCTATTGTCCGTTTTTACTGGTTCGGTTCAATATTTGATGATATTACGGCTCAGTCAGATATGACGCAAAGCCGGAGGATTGCTGTTGGGTTTCATCGGTCATGATCCAGAGTGCTTCCGCATCGGGGATGCTTTCGATCAGCGCAAGACCGTCTTTCGGGGTCATGCAGAATAGGGCTGTGGACAGCGCATCACCCAGAGCCGAATTTTTGCATACAATTGATACCGAAAGATAGCGGTCGGCAGGGAGCAGGGTTTCGGCATCAATGATGTGATGATAGTTTTTGCCGTCAACAGTATAAAATCGCTGATAGGAACCGCTTGTGACGATGGATTCTCCGTCAAGACCGAGATAAGCTGCATACGGTTCTTCGGAATTGAGAACGGGATTTTCAATGCCCGCGAGCCAAAATTCTCCATTCGGTTTGGTGCCTACGGTACGGACATTGCCGCCGACATTGATGACAAATCCGGAAATTCCGCGCTCCTCAAGCATACGAGCCGTCATTTCCACGGCGTAGCCTTTGGCAATGGCACCGACATCGAGCGTCATGAGCGGATCGGCAAGCCATACGGTGCAGGCATCCGCGTCGATGATCAGATCATGGATATCGGTATGAAGTGCCGCCTCGGACAGAGCATCCATCGGCGGAAGTTCTGCTGTTGACGGATCGTCAAGACCGGCGGTGCGATAGTCATGCCAGATGGAGAGCACGCTTCCCATCGCGATATTAAGTTTCCCGTTTGTTTTTGTGTACATTTCTTTTGCATACAAAAGCATGTCGACAATGCGCCTGTCAACCGTGACGGTGCGATGGATGCCGTTTTCCAGTTCATTGATGGTGCAGAGGTTTTCCATGCCTTCATAACGATGATAAATGGTATAGAGCTTATGATATTCCGCCAGCTGTGTAAGAATATCTTTGCTGATGGCATCAAATGTCTCTCTGTCGGGAGCATATCCCGTGATCGTTGTTGCAGTATCGAAATAATCAAGCGAATATTCCGTGAATTTCGTTTCCTGCGGTGTGCCGTCGCAGGAGGAAAGCAGGAACGTCAGCAGAAGTGTGCTGATCAGTAGAACAATGCTGACCTTTTGGTGTTTCATGGGTGCCTCCGAAAAAAATGGACTGCCGCATGTTGGTGCAGCAGTCCGTTATTTGTGAAATGAGATCAGCCAATCTTGGATGCCGCTTTGACAAAGCCGGTGATGGCGATGGTGCAGCCTGCAGCCTGCAGATCAGCGGGACCCTTGCCTTCTGCATCAGCCATAGAGCCGATTTCGGATGCGGTCTTGCCGATGACGAATGCATCGAAAGCAGCAGCCTGTTCGTTCCATTCCTTTGCGGCGCCGCCGTATGCGACCATACCGTAGTTCGTGCCCTGTTCTTTCTTGGTCTGGACAGCCTTGGATGCATCAAAGGTGGACTTGCCTGCGGTATCGAAGGTGAAGGTAACATCGACACAGTCGCTGGAAGCCGCGGTAACCTTACCGTCAGCGGAAACAGCAGCTGCAACGAGCGTGGTTTCAACCTTGTTGGAGCCTGCCTTGTCAGCAGTGGCGTCAGCCGTGGTCTGTGCAACGGAGATACCGAGCTTGAGGGTATCCTTTTCGGTTGCCCCCGAATCAACGGCATTGTTGATCGCCTTTTCGACAGCAACGACGAAATCGTTGATCATGATGGTGCAGCCTGCGTTGATGACTTCCTCGGTGCCCTTGTTTTCGCCTGCAACGAGTGCCTTGACTTCAGCCGCTGTCTTGCCGACGATCAGTGCGCAGAATGCGTCTGCCTGTGCGTACCATTCCTTGACAGCACCGCCGTAAGCGACCATATTGTAAGCGTCGCCCAGCTCGTACTTGGTTTGGAAGGATTCGTTGGCAACTGCCTTGCCGTCAGCGGTGAAGCCGACCTTGTTGTCGGCAACGTCGATGAAAGCCTTGACAATCTTGCCGTTCGCATCAACGAGAACTGCTGCTGCGGTAACGGTTGCCTGACCCTGACCTGCTTTGTCAGCGGTAGCGTCAGCTGCGGAAACAGAAACGGAAACGCCAAGACCCAGCTTGAGGGAAGCGCCGGAGCCGCTGCAGCCGGTGACTGCCAGTGCGGTCAGAAGCATGAAGGATACGAGAAGAAGGGAAATAATTCTTTTCATTGAAGATCTCCTTTATATTTACTGTGTTAAAATTATCACATGCGGCTATAATTATAACATAGTATTTCCCGCATGTCAACAGAAATTCGAAAATTTATGTTAAAATCGCAGGAATTTTTCGTGCGGAAGCCGTTTGAGCAGAAAAGCACCGCACAATCCGATGAAAATACCGGAAATTGTACCGGTGACGGTCAGCACGATCATATAATAGGCGATCTGCGGCGTGTCAAGCAGGAGCACTGCGACGAGTACCTGACCGAGATTGTGGGTAACACCGCCTGCAACGCTGACACCGACCTCCGAGAAGAATTTCGTTTTTTTCAAAAGCCACATCACAGAGAGACTGAGTATGGCACCTGCGAGACTGTACGCTAATGTCATGACATTGCCGAACAACAGGGACGATATCGCAACGCGTGTCAGCGATACGAGTGCGGCATAGCGCACGTCGGTGCTGTAGAGCAGATACAGGATTGCCATGTTCGGAAGTCCCAGTTTGATGCCCGGAACTGCGGCATACAGCGGCGGCATCAAAACCTCGACATAAGACAAGAGCAGCGAGAGTGCAGTCGCAAGACCGAGAAATGCCGCACGTTTGGTCGCGGACAAGTTGTTTTTCATGTGCTCACTCCTCATGAAATGATATCGGGCTGGTGTTGTTCCCGACGGTGGATTTCTATGACAACCTTATTGGGAAGACAGATGATGCTCTCGCCGTTATGACTGATCGGGCGGTGTGAAGAACAGATGCCGTCGGGACAGCTTGCATCATCAACATAGGCATATCCGTCTTCGATGACCAGTCGGTTATAACCCCCGTCGGAGATAATTTCCACGACACGGTTTTCGGAGAGGACATATTCACCGTAGTGCTGACCGTCAATTAAAACGGTAACGGTATCGCCGTCCTCGCGGAAGACATACAGACCGAGGGCAGCTGCCGCGCACAGAAACAGCAGGACGGCAATGAACAAAATGTCATGCCGTCTGCGTACTGTTGTTGTTTGTTTGTTCATGGTTTATTCGTCCCAGGTGAAGTCCTCGGGCAGGTCAGGGAAGGAGACCTTCTGCAGACAGCCTGTCGGACATACCTCTGCACATGCACCGCATCCGGTACAAAGACTGTAATCGATGACAGCGCAGTTGTTCTTGACGGTAATCGCACCGTGAGGACAGGTCTTTTCGCACTTCTTGCAGGCGATGCAGGCGTTCTTGCAGACTTTGCGGGCATCGGCGCCCTTATCGCGGCTGGAGCAGAAGACGGCGACTGCGGTTTCCTGCGGAACCATGGAAATGATCTTTTTCGGACATTCCTTGACACAGAGACCGCATCCGACACAGCGCGAGGTATTGATTCTTGCGATGCCGTCTGCGACACAGATGGCGTCTGCGACACAGACTGCCGCACAGTCGCCGCATCCGAGACAACCCCAGTTACATGCCTTGGGACCGCCGAAAACTGCCGCACGTGCTTTACAGGTGGCAATGCCGTCGTAATTTGCTTTTTCGGGAGCGGCTTCACAAGTGCCGTTGCAATGGACGAATGCAACCATGTCCTTCGGTTCTTCAACCTCGACACCGAGAATCTCACCAAGCTGTTTTGCAACATTTTCCGCACCGGGAATACAGAGATTCGGCGCAGCTTTTCCGCTTGCCATCGCTTCGGCATAGTCCTGACAACCCTTGAAGCCGCAGGCACCACAGTTGATGCCGGGCAGGGTATCACGGATCTGTTTTACTTTTTCGTCCTCTTCCACACCGAACAGGGAAATGACCAGCGCGAGCAGAATACCGAACAGAAGACCGACTGCTACGACAACGCCGAGCGCGGTTAATACATCAATCAACATGTCGTTTCCTCCTTCCTCATGCAAAGAGATTGTCTACGATTCCGGCA
>JAZTZC010000461.1:0-13299 GCA_045637265.1 Eubacteriales bacterium
GTCATGGACGGCTTTACCGTCATGCCGATGGACGAAGCGGCTAAGGTCGGTGCTCTGTTTGTCACGCTGACGGGCTGCAACGATGTCATCCGCGACCGTCATTTCGCAGTCATGAAGGACGGTGCACTGCTGGCAAATGCAGGTCACTTCGACGTGGAAATCAACAAGAAGGAACTCGAATCCATGGCTGTTGAAGTCTGGGAACGCAAGCCGAACATCCGCGGCTACAAGATGGCGGACGGTCGCGTGCTCAATCTCCTCGCTGACGGACGTCTTGTCAACCTCGCGGCGGGCAACGGTCATCCGGCAGAAATCATGGATATGAGCTTCGGTATTCAGGCGCTGTGTCTGGAATATCTCGTCAAGCACGCAGGAGAACTGGAACACAAGGTCTACCAGGTTCCGCGTGAAATCGACGAACAGGTCGCGGCAATCAAACTGGCGGCAATGGGTGTCAAGATCGACGCGCTGACCGACGAGCAGATTGCGTACATGAATCAGGTGGATTGAACGTGATTGGGTGACGGATAAGCCGGTGTCGCGCACATCCAAAACCTTCCCCCGGGGGAAGGTGGATTTCGGTGAAAATGCGAATGCATTTTTATCGAAAGACGGATGAGGCGCGATTTCCGACTGAATAACCCTCATCCGTCACACTTCGTGTGCCACCTTCCCCCAGGGGAAGGTTTTCGTGTGCGAACCATCACCGACATCTCCTTGCCGTTACAACACCGAAATGAACAACAATCACGGTAACACATTATGATCACCATCCTCGCTCAAATCATCAGCATTTTCGCGGCGGCATTCAATATCTTCTCCTACCAGATGAAGGACAACCGCCATCTGTTTCTCTCCAAAGGCATCAGCGGTGCACTGTTTGCCGTCAATTTTATTCTGCTCGGCAACTTCACGGCAGGTGCGCTCAACGCGGTCAATCTTCTGCGCGGCGCGGTACTGGCGGGCGGTGAAAAGTGGCACAAAAAACGCTGGCTGTATCTGGTACAGGGACTGTATCTGCTCTGCTGTATCGTGACGTTCGGCAAAAGCCGTACGATGATCGGCGGCGCTGTCTTTGCCATGGTCGTCTCGCTTCTGGCAACGACGAGCCAACTGGTCGAAACCGCGATCCTCTGGGGCAATAACGGCCGTCATATCCGCATTGCACAGATTTCGTTTATTTCCCCGTTCTGGCTGTTCAACAACATTGTGACAGGCAGCATCGGCGGCATTGTGACTGAGATTTTCGGCATGTGCTCCGTCATCATTTCGTTCATTCGGTTTGGATGGAACGGATTTTTGGATGACACAGAAAAGAAGCAGAAAGAAAAAACAGAATAAAAAGATTCGGGATACCGTTTTTTAGGCGGTATCCCGATTTTTCATATTGCGATCAGTGGATCAGCGGTGAATCAGCGGTTCTTCTTGGAAAGAACAACTGCAGCTGCTGCAGCCATGACACCCATAGCGGCAACGATACCTGCGTCAGCGGTAACAGGAGCATCCGTTGCGGGAGCATCGGTACCTTCAGCAGGAGCATCTTCAGCGGGAGCTTCGATGACAACTTCTTCTGCGCTCAGCGTGAACATGTAGGGAGAGGGATCCTGTGCGCCGGAGCAGTAGATGGTGGAAGCGGTTTCATCCTGAATGTCGTTGACCTGGATGCAGAACTGGATGGTGCTGTCAGCCTTGAAAGCTTCGAGCGGCTTGAATGCTACTTCGATTGCATAGCCGTTGCTGCCGGGGATGGTCTTGTAGATGGAGTTTTCGATGTCGAACATGATCTCAGGCGTGTAGGTGGAACCGGTGGTGCCAACTTCTGCAGCTGCGAACATGGTGTAGCCGTATGCGTCGTTGTGAACCTTGAACATGGATTCTTCGTTGACGACGAACCAGGTTTCAACAGCGTCATTCTGCCATGCAGCGTTGCCGTTTTCCTTGATGTAGTCTTCACCGTGCGTTACGGTATCGTTGTCCTGAACGTAGACATACATGTACAGATACTCTTCATCCCAAAGGAAGTGTGCACCTGCGTTGTGATCGTATTCACCGTTGTAGGTGCTGTAGACTGCGCCGATGTCTTCGGCATCCAGCAGGAACTGTGCGGACTGTCTGTAGATTTCGTCCAGTTCGCCATCGATTACAGGAGTACCCTTCTTAATGGAATTTGCAGTTACGGTTGCTGCTGCTGCGGGCAGTGCGCTGACCATAGAAACTGCTGCGAGAAGTGCGGTGAGAGCAAGAATCTTTTTCATTGTAGTTTCTCCTTTTTTGAAATATTTTTTATGATTCATCGGATTTCGATCGAAATGCCGCATGATCTCTTTTGGAATTGACAATACTGTCATTTTTTGATATAATAATATAGATATGAAGAAAACATTGTCGGAAGGAGAGAATTCCTTGTTATACGAAATCAATACAGACTACCGACGGCGCGAAATCGCATGGTGGCATAATGTTGAGTATGTTGTGCATGTTCACAGTGATATTGAAATCATCTATGTTGCGGAAGGCACACTGAATCTGACGCTCAGCGGCACAACATTCGATCTGCATGCAGGACAGATGATCTATATTGAACCGTTTGAGACACATTCGTTTCGCTCGAATGAGGACAACATCAGCTGCATCATTGAGTTTGCTCCGATCCATGCACCGACATTCTGGAATCAGATTCAGCATCATACGACAGATAACCGCATTGTTGATCTTCCGAATCAGGTGATTACGTATCTTGACTATCTGCTTCCGTCAAGATCGGTATTCCGAACAGACGGCACAGAGCGCAAGGACTTGAATGATACATACATGAGACTGGTGGCACAGGTTCTGACGCATGAATTCATGACACGATGCCGCTACCACTATGCAGATCACAGCTACGACGATATTTACGCGAAAGCGCTTGCATATATTCTGAAAAATCTGGAAAGCAAGCTGTCGCTGACAGACGTTGCACACCATATCGGAATTGCGCCGGAAACGCTGTCACGGTGGTTTTCTCAAAACTCCAACATGGGCTTCAACGAATATATCTGTTATATGCGTGTCTGTACGGCTGCAGAATACCTGATGGAAGGACGACCTGTTTCCGAGGCTGCGATGAGTGCGGGCTTCGGCAGCATCAGTAATTTCAACCGCACATTCAAGAAGGTCACATCCATGACACCGTCTGAATATCGCAGCAGCATCGCGACACAGTCCGACAAACTATGGAACGGAATGGTTCGCTTTTGAATCACTGACCGAGCGGTTCAGTTTCGTACTTGTTTCTTTATTATTAGTATATCATGGAAACCGCGTTGTTTCTTGCCTTTTCTTGATGAAATGTATGCAAATATTGATTTTTGTTCTTTTTCCTTTATGCGAATATACCAATCATCGATGAAAAACTACGAAACCGTTGTAATTAAATAGTTTCGGGATACCGTTTTTGAGGCGGTATCCCGATTTGTTTATCCTCTGCTTTTGAGAGCAGATTCATGCATACGCTGAAATGTTTGTCTGATTTTTTCGTAGGAATGTCTTTTGTTTTCCATCCATTTCAGGCTGTATCTCGGTATTGGCTGCAGACGGGTACAGTAAATGTTTGCATCATCACCGTTCAACGTAAAATATAAGGAATAATATTCCCATCGTCCGCTCTCGGCATTTTTCGCTTCCAGATACAGCTCAACTTCTCTGCTTCCGGCACCCATACCGCCGCCAATAAAACAGACATTCGAAAAATGTTCGGGCAAATGCAGTTCATATTTGAAATACCAATACCGGTCTTCTCCGGTTTCCGGAATACAGGTATAATCCAGCCGGTAGAACACCGTTCCCGGTTCATAGAACAGGTACGCCGGCGGACAACCAACACCGTATGTACAGAACATGACATCATCGGGCGGTGCGGGTAAGGACGAGAGCTCCGTCATGGTAACGGAACATTCCACCGATGATTCTGCCGACGGAAGTGAATCTCGCAGACCGCCGACAATATCGCCGCGGTCATAGTATTCCGGCGGCAGGACAATTTCCAGATCGCGGTACTGCGGTTTGATATGATCGGGATTCTTTGTAAACCGTTCTGCTTCCTCCTCATTCATCCGGTAAGCACTGCCGCCCATCAACGAACCGTCGTTATCGGTAAGGATGGTATAACGGAAATAGATGATATCCCCTGTTTTTTCGTCGGTCGCTTCCGCATAGAATACATATTCCTCGCTTCCTGCTCCGCCGTTTCCACCAATCAGCTTTCCGTTGATGTACCCATCCGGGAGTTGGAATTCACATTCGTTATAATGATAATAATCATTCATGGTGTACAAATCAGAGTTCCAGCCACGTTCCACCCAATAAAAAGTCATGCATTCTTCATAGACAAGCATCATCGGGAACATCGAATACGATCGGACGTAAAACAGAGAATCCTCCGGGTCTGCGGGTAGTGCATCCACCACATCAAAGCGGAATCCTCTCACCGACCGTTTATTGACCGTGCGTTCCTGCGGTGCTGTCAACACGTCATAAGTCAGCGGCTTTTGGATTTCTGCGGCAGTTTCATCGACATAATTGCTCCATGGTTTACCGCACTCCAATTCCGACCACGTATACGGCATTTCCCGAAACCGATAAGTCAGAAATACCGTTTCACCGCTTGCGGAATCTTTTGTGCGAACGTGCAGAAGCAGCCCTCTATCTTCGGAGGTGCCGCATCCGCCAACAATCGCCCCGCTCGTATAGCCGTCTGGGAGAACAAGACGTGCCTTGGAGAATGACAGGTATCCGTGGTTGTTTAATTCAATATAAAAATCAAGTCCCTCCTCATAAACCGACACAATCCAGTTTCTGTCTGATGTCACAGCACAAAACAGGGATTCCTCATACGGCTTCGGCAGAGCATTGATCTCTTTCACCGATACATAGGATTCCAGCTCCTGCGGCAGGGGTTCTGTAACCGCTTCTGTGACTGCCTCGGAGACTGTTTCCGTGATCGCCTCTGTGACCGTTTCTGTTTGCACCTCGGTCACTGATTCCGTTACGGGGATCTCTCGCGTACTGAAAATGGGGGGCTGACGGATTTCAACTTCTTCATCACAGGCGCAAAAGAGCAGCAGAAATAACAGCAAGAGAAACAAAATCGGCAGTTTTTGTGCAGAAATGTGCGTGTTTACAGTCGATATCTTCATAGATGAAAAATCCTTTCTGTGTTCTTTGTTTTATTATATCATCCGTCCTCCGTACTGTCAATATGTCGAAACGCAACAAAAATGATTTTACACATTATTCATACTACGGAAAACAGTTCTTATTCTATATAGACGTTCATTTCCCGAAAAAGTTCCCTGTTTTCCGAAAATATTCTCAAAAAAATTCTCCGCCGTATCCTGTTACAGCGGAGAATTCGGGTTATTTTGATAATATTATTTGTCCAGCGTCCATCTGGTGTAAAGAATCGAGCACTTATCGTCGTACTTGCCACTTTCATCGTCGTAGTACTTCTGATAGTACACGGTCAGAATACTGCCGTCGTCCAGCTCAACCGAGCACGGATAACCGAGGTCACCACCCACAGCGCGATTGTCGAGGTCATAGTCCTCCGTCCATGTCTCGCCGTTGTCCCACGAAACGAGGGCGCGTTCTCCAAACGGTACTTCGCGTCTGCCGTAGACGCAGATGAGCGCACCCGAGGAGTGCCGGAGCAAATGAGGAGGAGAGCCGGAAACGTCTTCCATGTTCTTCCATTCCGACCACGTTGCACCGCCGTCCTTGGAAACCGTCGAATACATCGTAAATCCGTGCGCAACACCATTGCCCTGTGCGCGGATCGTTCCGTACAGCGTACCGTCGTCAAGCTCGATGACGTGCGGTTCATGGAAGTGATCCCACGAAAGTCCCTCTGGCTTGTTGCACTCACCCTTCAATTCCCACGTATAACCGCCGTCGGTAGAGACATACGCGGCAATGATGAGATCCTGATCGGTCGAGCCGGGAACACCCATTTTATCTTCATAATAGTGCTCCTTGCCAAGATAAACAAGGGTGCCATCCTTGCACATCGTCGGACCGTGCGGTGCGGAAACGGGAATCTGGATTGTTTCGCTCCATGTCATGCCGTAATCCTCGGACACACGGATGAACGAACCGCCGCCCGCGTGTTCCTTGGGAATGAACGGATACATGCCAAGCATACCGACGACAGCGGGTCCTTCGAGCTGCGTTGCGGAGTTCTTGATTGCCTGATAATAGTGGTTGGAATACACATCGGCGGGATGCGTAAACCACGTCACGAGCATTCTGCCGTTGCCCATATAAAGAATACCGGCATCGCGGTCGTCAAGGTACGTATCGTTGATGACGATCGGAGGCGACCACGTTTTGCCCTCGTTTTTGGAAATGTACATCGCGGTCTTGCCAAACGGACAGATATGCTCACAGCGGAACGACGATGCAACGGCGTACAGCGTGCCGTTTTCGTCTCTTGCGACAGACGGCCAGCCCTGATAGCCGAACAGCGAGTTCTGCACACGGTTGACGACGCCGTGGGTCACGGTTTTCGGTGTTTTCTGTGTCATGATAATTCCTCCTATTGTAGTTGCCTTTCTGAAAACAGGTTCCTTATTCTGCACTTGTCATTTCTTCAATCAGACCGACATAATATTTTTCCACAGACTTGGTTGTCTTTTCCAGCGTGGAAACCATTTTTTCGGGATTTTTGATAAGACTGTTCAGCTTGAATGTAAAGCCCTTCGTGCCGTCATACAGATACGCAAAGTCAACGACACGGGAGTCCAGAACATACCGCAGCATGGAAATGGATTCCTCGTCGCGCGTACCCTTCTGCTCCATTGCCAGATTCATGTAGATCGGCATCAATCCGTGATAGCTTTCGGCACTTCCCGCTTCAACAACCGCACCGATCAGCTCGAGATTCGTCGCAGTCGCGGGAATCGTCATGATATCCGCACCGCCGTCGATCAAAGTATAGTGCTCTTTCTGGTTTTCATCATATTTCGGCATCGGAAGTACGCCGAATTCATCTTCCATTTCGCGCATCTGACCAAGCAGTAAGTCACCCGCCTGCATAAATTCAAACAGAATATTACCAACAGGGAACAGCGACATACGGGTACCTCTGAGCGCATCACCCTTTTTGATGGCACCGGGATTGTCGTTGAACAATGCGGATATTTTTCCGAGAACATCGATGGAATGTTCCTCCACAATCGGATAAGACAGCACAAGATCGTCGGAAATAGAGACCATTCTGCCATCACCCGCATAAAATGCGCTTGCCAGCAGACAGTCGCCGAGCGTAGATGCAAAGCCGTAATAATCCGCATCGTCACGTGCACCGTCACCGTTGAGGTCGGAATACGCATCGGATGCCAGTTCATACAGCAGATCATACGTCCATTTGCCGTCATTGACGATCTGATACAGGTCGGGAAGATCCAGTGCCGCCGCGTCGGTCTTGTTGTACAGCATCAGCCATGTCTGGGAGGCATAGCTGAGCACCATATCGCTTTCCAGCATCAAAAGCTGATCGCCGACCGATGCAGCCTCACGTATCGATTTGGTATACCACGGCTGATCAAGATCAATGTACGGAACATCGGTCCAGCTTCTGAGAAGTCCGGATGATGCCAGAGAACCGGAATTGAAGATCTGATTGAGCACCAGATCATACGCATCCTCACCCGCATTGACGGCATTGCGCAGCTGAGAGGCAACCTGATCGTAGGCAATGCCGCGGTCAATTAAGTTGAACGTAAAGTTGAAGCGATCTTCCAGTTCCGTATTGCGGCGAACAATTTCGTCGACGACAACGTCACCCGTTGCTTCATCTTCATCAATATAATAGTTCGGCTGTTCCTGCTGAATCACGCGCAGTGCGGCACCGCCGAAATCCAGTTCGGGGACGCTGTCGTAGAAAGCAGGTTCGGTTTGAGCGGCAGTTTCGGTAACATCAGCGTCAACGGGCGTTGTCTGGGTTGACGGAGCATTGCCATCAGAGCCGCAGGCTGCCAGCAAAAGCACAGCAAGCAGCGCCGCTGTACCGCAGGAGAGAATTCGATTCTTATTACACATTTCGGGATACCTCTTTATTTTATTCCGTTTCTTTGACGGCGTTGATGATTTTCTCAAAGTTATTCAGAATGACTTTTTCTTTCTTGGCATAAAGCGATGCAAAGTCGGTGCTCTTCTTGTCAACAACCACTTCTTTAATCAGATTGTATCCAGTGCCGTCAAAGTTGAAGCCGAAGTCAAAGACCTTGTTTTCGTGCATCATCTGAAGAACTTTGTACGCATTTTCCTCGCGCACCGCCTTGTTTTCAAGGACAATATCAAAGAACGCCGGGCGGATTTCCCGATAGCTGTAATACGCCAGTGCTTCGGCAATCACAGATGTACGCTCGGGGTCGGAACATTGACAGGAACACCAATCAGACCCGCACCGCAGAACACACGGTAGTTCTCCTGTGCCTCATCAAACTTGGGGATCGGCAGCAGACCGAAATCGAATTCGATCTCACGCAGGTTGGCATACAAACCGCCGACATCCAGCGTTGCCAGGAATGAACGACCTTCCACGATGGTATTGCGATAGGTACTCGTCGGATAGGATGCATTGGAGTAGACATCGAGATAGGATTCGCCGGAGTGCAGCAGGTTATAATATTTATTGACAATTTCTGACATACGCTCGGTATTCAAGGTCAGCACCGGCCAACCATCCGCATCGGGAACCGTTACACGCTGATCGGCACCGTACATATAGGAGTAACCGGTATTTTTATTATCAAGCAGACCGTACTGGTCGACCTCGGTCATCTGACCGTCACCGTTGACATCTCTGGAATGTCCTTTGATGATCTGCGTCATATAGTCCATCGTCCATTCGGGGTCAAAGCAGGTCTGATAGAGATCTTTTTGGAGATCCATACCGTTCAGATACGATTTATTGAACAGCACCGCCTGCATACCCTGCCATGTCATAACGATGTCACCGGATGCATAGTAGAGATGTCCGCCGATGCCGAGTGATTCGGTCATCGTCGTATTCCACCAGGGCTTTGACAGATCGGCATAGGGCAGGTCATTCCAGTCATATAACAGCTGATCGGTCACCAATGCGGGAACGCCGTCTGTCGCATGCGGAAAGATAAAATCATATTCGGTATCGCCTGCCATAACGGAATTGCGGAATGTAGATATCGGATTATCCATTTCAACCGTCTCAAATTCGACATTGAGCAGCTCGGATACAACATCATTTCTGCGGACACCGGCGTCATTGAGTGTCTCACCGTCAGATTCCACAGCTAGACGGAAATTGTGATTATAATTGGTCAAGGTCAGAAACGTAACGGTATGACCGCCAAAGTCCGCACCTTCGGGCAGAGTCGGTTTCGGTCCGGGATCTTCTGTCACAGCGGCAGTTTCGGTGACAGGTGCGGTGGCATCGGTATTCACACCGGGACCGGTGGATTCGCCGCCGCAGGAAATCATGGCAGATGCGAGTAATGCGAGTGCCATGAAAGTGGATGCAATACGTACATTCTTTGTCATGGTGAACTCCTTTTATTTGGAATTTTTTCGTGCGAATTGATTTCGCGTTCAGCGTGTCATAAAGTTCTCGCCGAGGTTTGCCTTTGCATCTTCCGCGAGCAGTGCCTTGAACTCATCGGAAAGAGGTCTGAACGGCTTGCGGCAGGTACCGTAATCAAGACCGCCGATCTTTAAGAGTTCCTTGCAGGCGGGCATAACACCGTACTTGAGAACTGCGGCAATGATCTCGTTTGCCTTGCGCTGAACTTCCAGTGCTTCCTTTGTCTTGCCTTCATGATAGAGACGGTAGATTTCGAGCATTCTGTCGGGCTGGAAGTTGTAGGTCGTACCGATACCGCCGTCCGCACCTGCGGAAAGACCCGACAGCAGCATTTCGTCGGAGCCATTGTAGAAGATATGATCGGGATGCAGCGTGACGAGACGTTCCAGCTGGAAGAAGTCGGACGCGGTGAACTTCATACCGGCAACACCGGGAACCATCAGCAGTTCATGCAGCTGATCAAAGTTCAGCGTCATACCGGTTCTTGCGGGGATATTGTAAATGATAACGGGCAGACTGGATGCCTTTGTGATGTCGATATAATACTGCTTGACATCGGCAAAGGAATATGCAAAGTAGAGCGGGGTGACAGACGACAGCGCATCGGCACCGACCTTTTCTGCGTGTGCGGCAAGTTCGCATGTTTCACGCGTGCCGGTTGCACCGATGTGTGCGATGACGGTGATTTTGCCCTTTGCTTCCTCGACGACGGTTTCAAGCAGCTGCTTGCGTTCTTCAATGGAGAGCAACAGCATTTCGCCGGAAGAACCGCCGACATAAACGCCATGGACGCCTGCCTTGATGAGACGGCGGACAAGCGCACGGATACGGTCGGTATCAAGAGCGGTCAGATCGTCGGTAAAGCCTGTGAGAAGTGCGGGCATAATGCCTTTTAAGAATTCGGGTTTCATTGTGGGTATTCCTTTCCTTATATATAATGAAGATTAAAGATGTGCAAACATAAATTCCATACAGTCATCAGCCGTATTCATTTCGTGATTTCCATCAAAGGTTTTCAAGAAAATGTGATCCTCTGCATCCTGTGCGGCAAAATAGGTCTTCAGCCTTGCAAATTCGGCCTTGGTGCTGTCAGAGCCGAAAAGCTGATCCTGATTTCCTGCATCAAAGCAGATATAACGCGGAGCGACAAGCGCGGCGATTTCAGCTTCCAAAAAGGTATTTGCGCTGTTCTTCCATGTCCAGTCGGTGAACGCGTTATACTTGACGGCATCGACAAACGAGCAAGACGCGTAAGCCGACTTGATACGGAGATCTGCGGCAGTGGTCAGCGTTGTAAAGAAGCCGCGATAGGACAGTCCCGCCATACCGATACGCTCCGGATTACAGTAAGGTTGTGTGACAAAGTAGTCAATACAGCGCATAATGGCGAACACTTCCAGTGCGGTAATCGACGAGCCGACCTGCTTGAGATCGGAGTCAATGCGGTGACGGTCATACGGGTCACCGAAGATTTCGACATTCCAGAGCAGCAATCCGGGTGCAAAGACAACCGCACCGCGCTCGAGAAGACGTATGGTCTGATGGTTATAATTGTTGTCGCCAAAGAAGTCGGAACAGACCTCGGGAGTACCTGCACCGCCGTGCTGGGAGATGATAAACGGTGCATCCTCTGCCCTCTCATGCGGCAGAAACAGGATTCCGTAAATTGTATAATCATCAAGTACAGCCAGCCGCATACGACGGATTTCGCAAAGTGCCGTATCGGCGACAAAGGTATCCTCGACACAGGTGACGGGAATCTGTTTCAGCGATTCATACTCCGTCAGCGGTGCACCGAGCATTTTATAATAGGCACGGCGATACGATTCCGGGTTCTGCGCCAGCCGTTCGGGTGTGATGAACGACGCGCGTTTCTCCGCCGCCTCGTCCTGTAATTTTGCAAGATATGATTTTACCGAGTCCAGATAACCGACACGGTACGGACGGGATATTTCCTTGTCTTCGGTAAAGGGTACATAAGTCATTCGGAAATTCGCACTCCTTTTTGGATAATTTCACATTGTATAATATCATATTACTATATTTTTGAGAACTTGTCAATATTTTTTTGAAAGTTCTCTTTTCATTTTGGAAATTTTATGGTAAAATAAGAATAACCAAATTTTATCTGTATTCAGAAAGGAATCAAATCATGAAAGCATACGGAAAAACAACCTGGATGATCCCCGACACCTATCTGCAGGCAAAGGAAAAGTCCCGCTCCTCCGATCCCTCTGACCGCAGCCACGAAGCAATCTGCGTGCTCAACACCTCGGACAACGACGCACACATTGCGCTGACGCTGTTCTTTGAGGATCGCGAACCGAACACCGCGTTTACCTCCTTCTGCGGTGCGCGCCGTACCCATCACATCCGTCTGGACAAGATCCGCGACGCAGAGGGCAACGGCATTCCCGAAGCGGTTCCCTACGCGATTCTCATTGAATCCGATACCCCGATTGTTGTGCAGTACTCCCGTCTCGATACGTCTGCGGCAGAAATGGCGCTGATGACAACGATTGCGTATTCGGTTGACGAATAATACTTTACTAACCGTCATATCTGTGTTATAATAAAAACAGAAAACACCGATGACGGTACTTCCCTGTATTAGATTATTGAAATAACCGCTGCACTTTGGAAGAGAGGGCGGTTATTTCTTTTTGTTATGAAGATCAATGTCAAGGTATCTGTATCATCGAAAAAATAAATATGCAAAACAGGATAGCTTCCAATAAGACAGTATGAAAACATTACTGGCGTAGGGTAGCTGCCGTACAGGAGTGCGACAAGAAAAATTGGCGATACTTGGTTTTCACAACCAGGTATCGCCTTTTTCTATCTTTAGCAAAATGTTTGAAGCTATTATTGGAGGTACATATGATGCAGGAACTGAACTATATCCTTTGCGGTGATTACTATATTCCCGATATTCGTTTACCGGAGGAAAACAGACCTATTGGTCGGTGGGGGCGTATGCACAGAGATTACATCAAGGAGCATAACCCCATCCGCTTCAACGATCTATGTCTTAGCGGCGCATTATGGACGTATCTGGCCGACTTGAACGAACAGGCTCAGATCCGTCTTGAACTTATCATCGAGCAAATGAAAGCTGCGGAGGGCGTGACAGAGGTCATGAAGCAGCACGATCAGATGGCATGGGTTGGAGCTATGAACAGTATCCGTAACCGAGCCGAAGAAATCGTTCTCCGTGAGATGATCTACGAGGAGGATGCCGTATGAGAATCCTTGAAGAGTTTTGGTACGGCAATATTGAGCCAACCGAGTATGACACATCCTCTTGCAAAGAATACCAAAAGCTACTGGAGCTGATTTGCAGGAATGAAGAAAAGCTCCTGTCCACTATGACAGACGAGCAGAAAGAGTTGTTTGAGAAATACACTGATTGTGTGCGAGAGTATCAAACCAATACGGACTGTTTGATGTTTCAGAATGGATTTAAGCTCGGTGCCAGGATGATGTTGGAAGTGATGGAAGAATAACGGAACATATAGTACAACGCCCATTGGTCAAGCTCTGACCGATGGGCGTTTCCACTTATTAGTAATACAAAAAACTTAGCATGCTGTACCGGGAACTTTAATGATTTCTTTGATTTTTTCAAAGAGATCTTGTCGGCCCAATTCTTCCGCAATGAATGGATACTTTGATTCCAAGAATGAACGACTAATATT
>JAZTZC010000462.1:0-3033 GCA_045637265.1 Eubacteriales bacterium
CGCATGGCAACAAAGTTTTCGCCCGGCAGTCGTGCGATCTGCAGTGCCGTTGCAACGTCAAAGACGAAGTCGCGGATGACGGGTTCCATGACGGCGAACTTGATGCCGTGGTAGCGGTGCTCGCACTTGTCGTGAACGGATTCGTCGCGTTCGTAGTTTGCATACGGCCAGCATTCAAGACACGTGTGACCTGCGTAACATTCGAGTGCGATTTCGTAGGTTTCGCCTGCCTTTGCGGGAGACGCTAAGAACATCGCGGAGTGCATACCGCCGAGGAACTGGTTCTTGGAGTTGATGATGCCGGCGGGTTTGCCATTACGGAAACACATGATTTCAACCGCTTCCGCATCGCAGATGACGCAGATAGTCTTGCCGTCTGCCTCGGCAGGAACGGTGTAGGTGGTGGACAGCCACATGTTGCCCCATTCGTGACCCCAGACAGTGCCGGGAGCAATGGGTGCCATGTCAGCCTTTGCGGGCGGGGTGCGCAGGTGATCGTCGGTCGCATAGGACAGGACATCTTCTGCTGCTCCGATGACGCGGAAAATTCTGCGTCCGTAAAGCTCGAGCACCTCGTCGAATTTCTTGTAGGTTCGCTCAATATAAGCGTGCTGATTCATCTGATTCAAAGGTATAATCCTCCTGTATTAGTTTTCGGGTTTATGGGTGGAGCCGATGTTGTGATCGACTTCAACTTCGGGATTGTCGCCGAGCAGAACGATGCCGTCTTCAATGGAGGCACGGTGCCAGACGTTGTCGCGGACGATGCAGTGATTGCAGTCCTTGATGACCATGCAGTAGTCAGGACTCCAGGTACCGACGCCGCCGTCATCGCGTCCGAGTCGGAAGGTGTTTCCGGTGAGAACGATGTTGTCCGCCTTTGTCATGCGGATGTGCGCGCTGTCGTAGACTTCGTCAAACGGTTCGGGCTTGGGCTTGCCGGAACGGTAGATTAAGTTGCCGGTAACGGAAATCGCAGTTGCATAACCGTCGTCCGTGCCGAGTACCAGTGCGGGACCGCCGGAACGGTCGAAGTAGTTGCCTGTGAAATTACAGCAGTTGACGTTGGGCAGATAGAAGCCCGCAAGACGGTTCCACTCAACGCGGTTGCCCGTTGCGGTAACGGATGCACAGCAGGGACCGCCCTTGATGCCGCCGTCACGGTTGCCGGAGAACCAGTTGTCGATGATGAAGCCGTCCCATCCGTCGATGTAAAGACCGGCATTGGAGAAGCACAGCATCGAATGACGGACGGAGAAGCACCAGATGTGTTCCAAATGTACCGCATTTCCGGAAAAGTTGCCGATGCGGCAATCATCAATCGTCGGGGTATCTTCCTCGGAGCCGCCGTTGTACTGATCCCAGTACAGCTTGACGCCGTGCACGCCCGTACCAAGTCCCTGACCGTTTAAGCTCATGCCGCGGATGGCACAGCCGAACGCGCCTGTGATGTCGAGCAGACAGTCGGTGTCGGCGGTATTCAGCGTAAAGATCGAGGATCCGTAGGAACGGAATGACCATGCGGAATGACCTTCCAGCGAAACGCCTTTACCCATCTTCAGTCTGCCGGTCATATAGTTTCCGGGCGGAACCTGGACGACACCGCGGCATTCGGCTGCGGCATCAAGTGCCGACTGAATTGCCGCAGTGTTATCGGTCACGCCGTCGCCGATGGCACCGAATGCGGTGATATCGAAAATGTTTGTCATGAAATGAACCTCCTTTGATCACAAAATATATCTACTGAAATCATACCATATACGGCGGTATCTGTCAAGGGGTTCTGTGTGTTTTTTGTTGTGGTTTCACATGAAAATGTGCCTTGATTTTCCAATTTGAACTTGACGTTTTTCTGCTGCGGCGTTATAATATAGGTATCAAATGATAAAGGAACGGATGATATATGACTTTTCTGATTGCTGTCGGTGCGGCTGCTGCTGTTTGTTTGATTCTCTATGTGCTGATCGGAGAATTTTTCTATTATATGGCGATTGACGCGCACTCCAAAAAATGGTTTCTGGAACCGCCGAAAAAGACAAAAAAGAAAACCATCGAGGGTGCGGACAGCTATTCCGCTTTGAAAAACGATACACGGGAAGCGTACGAGCGTGATCTGGACACGGCATATTTCGATTCGCATGAAGCGCAGATCGTCGATATTATCTCCACTGATAAAAAACATCTCGTGCTGAAAGGATATTATTATCCTGCGGAAACGGCATCCGATAAATGGTTGTTGTTCTTCCACGGTTACGCAAGCTCGGTCAAATGGTCACGTCGGTGGATTCGCACGATGTCGGAGCGCGCATATCATGTGCTGGCACCCGATATGCGCGGGCACGGAATGTCGGGCGGTGATTACATCGGTATGGGATGGGATGAGCGGCTGGATATTCTCGCATGGGTTGACTGGACAATCGCGCGAAACCCACAGGCGCAGATTCTTGTATCCGGCGTTTCCATGGGCGGTGCGTCGGTATTATGTGCCGCAGGGGAACCGCTCCCCGAGCAGGTCAAATGTCTGATTGCCGACTGTGGCTATACCTCGGTAAGAGACATTCTGTCCTGTCAGTTGAAAGCGCTGTTCCGTCTGCCCGATTTTCCGTTTCTCTATGCCGCGCGTTCTGCCATTCTGCGTCATGCGGGATATGATATCTTCCGCACAAGTGCCATCGATCAGCTGAAAAAAGCAACAAAGCCGATTCTGATGATTCACGGAGAGGCAGATACCTTTGTCCCGTTTTCCATGCTGAAAGAGGTTTATGACGCGGCGGCAAGCAAGGAAAAAGAAATGCTTGCCATTCCGGGCGCGGGACACGGTGTTGCATGCTGTACCGAACCGGATTTATACTGGGAGCATTATCTGGCGTTTGCGGATCGGTATATAAAGTAAAACCTGCTAAGAAAAGTCAATAGGAAAAAGCAAAAAAATCAAAAATTTTTCAAGGTAAAAAAGAGCATGGCAAAAAAAGCGGAGAAAAGAGGAATTTTTTCGCCGCTCGATAAAAGTGGATGTAACGGTTAAATAGAGCT
>JAZTZC010000463.1:0-9606 GCA_045637265.1 Eubacteriales bacterium
AGAGCCGCCGACAGCGCCGCATGATCTGCCGTCCCCGGTACCGTCTCCCACACCGAGCCGGATGCGCCGATTGCCTCCGCAGCAAGCGCGACAGACAAACCGACCGCCATTCCTTCGGGAATGTTGTGTACGGTCATCGCAAGCTGTAAAAGGAAGCTGTCCGCAATCCCACAGCCGCCTTGTGCATTGTCGGATTGCGTTTTAATGCGAATCCTTGCCGCCGCGGCATCGGTACCGAGCAGAAACAGAACGCCGCATACCACTCCGACCGACGCAGGAAGCCATCCCGCAACTCCCATCGCCTCTGCCGCCGCAATCGCCGGATTGAGCAGGCTCCAGACGGACGCCGCCAGCATGACACCCGCGGCAAATCCGAGAAAGATCTGACGGGAGACCGATCGCATCCCGCGCGGACAAAGAAACACCGCCGCCGCACCGAGTACCGTCATCAAAAACGGAAACATACAACATAAAAATATCAAAAGAGTCAACTGCATTGCGCAAGTCCTCCTCAAAAACAATGTCAATGATACCCACATTCGCAGGTGATCCCGCTGACAGGATATGCGCAAAGGCTGTGATCGGTGCTTCGAATACGTTCCTCTTTTGCAATACGTAATGTTTTGATTAAATCTGTATTTATTCTAATCTTTATAGAATCAGCAAACGCATTCCCTGTATATGTTTGCTCCAAAGATTGCCCGGCGAAGGTTTGAAAAACGCTGCGAATTTCCGCCGCTTCTGCGCATTTTCCCATCCGTTCCCGCATAGGATGGCAGGTACCGGCAACACTACATCACAGACTTGTTTTTGCGGGAGGCGTTCTTTCATGAAACAGAAACAAAATATCGCGGTGTTCGCTCTGATCCGTCGTGTGGTGCATACCTACAGTTCCTGTCATCTGTCACGCAGTGCCGCCGCGGTTGCGTACGATCTGCTGCTGGCGCTCTTTCCGATGATTGTCTGTTTTTCCGTACTGCTGTACTGCCGGACTCCGATTCCGACATCCTTCGGCGGCGAGGTGCTGTCCCAGCTATATTTGGGACTGGAATCCATCGGCGGCTTTTCGTGGGAGAATCCCGATGGAATCTCATCCACCGTCATTTTTGGTGCCGCACTCGTGCTGTTTCTTTCCGCATCTGCCGGTGCATTCCGCTGTCTGGGACTGGGCGCAGCGGAAATCACGGAAGCCGCTCATACCGTAGTGATCGACAATCATCATCAAAAACGCCGCTTTTCGGGCATGCTCGGCGCGGTCATCGGATATCTGTTTGCGACGCTGTTATTTTTCGCTGTTTATGCCGCGATTTTTCTGCTTCTGCTCTGGGAGGAACTGACTGCGCTGATCGCACATCGGATTTCCGCCAATGTGATTACAGAGCTGTTGTCCGCGTCACGCTATCTTGTCCTGTTTCTGCTCTTTTACGCGCTGTGCTTCGGACTTCTGCGGATTCTGCCGCCGCATTTTCACACCAAAAGTACCGCTGTCTCTGCCCGATCACCAACCGCACCCGGTGCGCTGTTCTGTACCGTCGGACTGTGCGCCGCAACCGTATGGTTTGCACTGTTTATCCGCGGAAGCGCAAAATATTCGCTGGTTTACGGCTCTCTGGCTTCGATGATTCTCTTTCTGACATGGATTTTTATCTGCGGCAATCTGCTCCTGCTCGGCATCGCTGTCAACGCCGCAATCTCCCAAACAATCGAAAATTAAAACCTGTTTAACAATCACAAGACGTAAATATAAATAGACTTTATAAACGAAAGGAACCACAATATGAAAACATTCACCTGTACTCCCGACCGCCAAAATCCCATGCGCGTTTTCGGATTGCTTCCCTATTATGACGGCGAAGGATTTTCCAAATGCCACCGCTCCATTCTGGAACAAATCCCGCGTATCGCAGGTCTTGGTGCACGCAGCTGCGGCGGCAGAATCTGCTTCCGTACCAACACAAAGAAGTTGATTCTGCACATGACGCTTGCGCGCGTCTGTTATGACATCGGCATTTCCACCTTCGGCTGTTCCTCTGCCGACATCTACATCGGTACGCGTCCGAGTGCAAAGTACGTCGGTCTGATCTGCCCGCCCGGTGAGATGCGCGAAAAGGAAAACGTCGAATCCGTCCGTACCGTGGACCTCAACGGAGAATGGCAGGATATCACAATTGTTCTGCCGCGCAACGAACCGGTCACCGCATTTTATGCTGAGATCGACGATGACGCAGAAATCGCAGACCCCACGCCTTACCGCAACACCCGTCCCGTTGTCTTTTACGGCTCGTCGATCACCGAGGGCGGATGCCCGACCCGCGTCGGCTGCAACTATGTTTCCCTTCTTTCCAACCGTCTGAACATCGATGTCATCAATTACGGTTTCTCCGGCAATGCCCGCGGTGATCTGCGCTTTGCTGAATACATCTTAAAGTCCAATCCCTCCATCTTTGTCTATGACTACGACCACAACGCGCCCAGCCCTGCCGAGCTTGCCGCCACGCATGAGCCGTTCTTCCGTCTGATCAGAAAAGCGCGTCCCGACCTGCCCATCATCATGATGACCCGTCCCGACTTTGGCTGTGATGACGCGGCAGAACGTCGTCCGATCGTCCGCTGTACCTACGAAAATGCACTTGCGCTGGGTGACCGTCTGGTACGCTTCATCGACGGCGGCACGTTCTTTCCGCCCGCGCTCATCCGCGACTGCTCCATCGACTGCTGCCATCCCAACGATATGGGATTCCATTATATGGCAGAGGCTGTTGCACCGCATATTCTTGATTTTTTGGAGACAGATACAGTGACGGCGATCACGCGTCCAAACGTAATCTCCATCAACTTCACAGCATCTGTTCTATCTTGACTTTAATACACGAAAGGACCACCACCATGAAAACCCGCATTTTAGCACTCCTGCTTGCGCTGTTCTGTACCCTCTCCTTTGCCGCCTGCGACACCCCTGCTCCCGATACCGATCCGACCGGCACCGATGCGGCTTATGAAGAAGAGGAAACCACCGAGGAGCCCATTGTTATCAATGAAGACACAATGGTGCTCGCCCAGGACAAGGAGACCGAATACTTTATCGTTCGCTCCGTCGACTCCACCGATGCCGAGATCAAAGCGGCGTATGACCTGCACTCCTACATCTCCAAGATCACCGGCTGCCGTCTGCGCATCATCACCGACGACCAGCCCGAAACCGACTATGAAATCGTCGTCGGCTACACCAACCGCCAGGGTGACGGTCAGTTCGATGAGGCAGCACTCGGCGACGAAGGCTTTACCATTGAGCACGTCGGCAAGAAGATCTTCATCGCAGGCAGCGATACGCATGGCGCGCTGTACGGCGTTTATACGTTCCTTGACGAATACCTCGGCGTGCGCTTCTATTCCTCCGAATATGAGTATATCCCGAGAAAGCCCGTACTCGTCGTTCAGCCCTTCGAGCGCGACACGCAGATTCCTGTCTTCGAGTACCGCGATATCGACTTTGTCACCTCGCGCGTGGAAAATTATCAGACAAAGCTGAAGCTCAACGGCATGTACGCGTCGACGGCAGCGGACTGCGGCGGCAGAGTCGACTACATCGGCGGCTTTGTCCATACGTTCAACAATCTTGTTCCCCCCACCGTCTACGGTGCATCGCATCCCGAATACTGGGGCATGAATCCCGACGGTACCCCGCAGCCCGAGGGCGGTCGTCAGGTGTGTCTGTCCAACCCCGAGGTGCTTGCCATTGCAACAGAATCCGTCCGTGCACTGCTCCAAAACAACCCGAACGCCGACATCATCTCCATCTCACAGAATGACTCCGGCGAGCAGCTTCCCTGCATGTGCAAAAACTGTCAGGCGATCTACGATGAAGAGGGCGCATACTCGGGTGCGATCATCCGCTTTGTCAACGCCATTGCGAATGAATTTGCAGCCGACTATCCGAATGTCAAGTTCGATACGCTTGCCTACCGCTATTCCCGTTCTGTCTGCAAGACGGTCCCTGCCGACAACGTCATCGTGCGTCTTTGTACCATTGAGTGCTGCTTCTCCCACCCGCTCGGAACGTGTCCCGATGTCTACGGCAAGGCAGGCTCTGACAACACCATCGCCGACGATATCCGGGCATGGGGCGCGGTTACCGACAACGTCTACGTCTGGGACTACGTCACCAACTACGCGGAAGCCGTCACGATCTTCCCGAACTTCAACACCCTGCTTCCCAACGTAAAGTTCTTTGCAGACCACAGCGTCACCGGCGTCTATGAAGAAGGCAACTACTTCTCCGAAACGGGCGACTTCTCCGATCTGCGCTGTTACATCATGGCAAAGATTCTGTGGGATCCTTTCATGTCCGAGGAGGAATACTGGGGTCACATCGACGACTTCCTGCGCGGTATGTACGGCAAGGGATGGAAGAACATCCGCGCATACCTCGATCTGGCACAGGAGCTGGTGAAGGATACCCACTTCGGCATTTATGACCGTGCGGCGGAAATGCTATATAAGAACCAGCTTTCCAAGCGTTCCCGCGACGAGCTGCCCGATACGCTGACGCTTGACATGATTCTCAATTATGAGACGACCGACTGGTCACCGTATCTGCTCTACTACCGCAGCTATGCGCCGTCCGAACTTGTCTCCCGCGGTTATGAGCTGTTCGATGCCGCGCTTGCAAAGGCGGATGAGGATCAGGCAGAGCGCATCGGTAAGATCAAGCTGCAGCTGGACTTCCTCAATTCCTATACGCTGTACGCAAACGCCAACAAGGATGTCTTGTACGACAACATCGAGCAGCTTCTGATCAACTTCTTCGACGATCATCCCGACGGCGGTCAGATTCCCGTAAACGAACAGAAATCGTATATCCGCACCATCCGTGAGCATGCGGCAGAAAGCTATCTTGCCTCCTATGAGGAATACAACCGCGCGCTGTACGAAAGAGCCGTCTGGTATGGCATCACGATGATCCATGAGGGCGATGCGGACATCACGGAATCGAAGGATCAGATGAACTTTGACAGAGTACCGCGGGAGTGGTAAACGCAAAAGGATAACAAAAGCACCGCATACAGACATTCGCAGTCTTATGCGGTGCTGTTTTATGCTGTTTTCATTCCACCGATTCCAGTCGGAACAGCCGCTTTGCGTTCCGCCACAGAATCTTTTCGTTGTCCTCCTCCGACAGACCGAGCGAGAAGAACGTATCGACCTCCGATTTGGGCACCCACATCGGGTAGTCCGTACCGAAGATCACATGATCGGCGCCGAGCGTCAGAATCAGTTCCCGTGCCCGCTCTGCCGTCATGAATCCAAAGGTGGACGAGCAGTCAAAATAGAGATTGGGCAGTCCGCGCAGCTGCTTTACGGCATCCTCCCAGACGGAATAGCCGCCGAGATGTGCGCCGATGAAAATGAGGTTCGGGAACTTTTCCACCATCGGGCGCAGACGGTTGGGATTGGACATATCATAGCGGCGATCACCCGTATGCAGAAGCACGGGAATCCCTGCCTGCTCACACAGCGCGTAAATGGTCTGACAGCGTTCGTCGTCGATGCAGAAGCCCTGGACATCGGGATGGAGCTTAACGCCGCGCAGATCGAGCGACAAAAGATGCTTCATATCGCCCGCCATGTCCTCGGACAGCGGATGCATCGTACCAAGTCCCGTCATCGACCCGCCGCTCATCTGCACCTCGCCTGCGATGAATTCGTTGATCGATGTCACCTGTGCCGGCTTTGTCGCAACGGAAAAAATCATGGAATGGGTAATCCCGGCAAAAGCGGCCTCCTTCTGCAAGGTCGCTTTGGTGCCGTCCTCGTGCATTTGGATATCGTAAAACGCGCCGATGCCTGCCACCGCTTTTGCGGCAACCTTTTCGGGATAAATGTGACAGTGACAGTCGACAATCGGAATGTGCGGATGCATAGGTTTCTCCTTTTTGGTGCATAAAATTTCATGAATAATGAAAATTATACACCCATTTGCACACTTTGTCAAGGGATTTTCGGAATTTTACAATTCCCGCATTTCACAATTCCAGAATTTCAAAATTCCCTGCAAACATTCCTCACAATTCATGATTCTGTCACAATTTTGTGGTATACTGATAGATAACAGAATTCAGAATGTGCAGGAGGAAACTGCGATGAAACACAAAACACCCGAATATCCCACATGGGAAATCCGCGATTTCCGTGATCTGCTCGGCGGCATGGAGCAGCGGTATGCCGGCAACATCGCCTATCTGTGGCGCGACCCGCTTGCCGAGGACGGAATTGCCGCACGTACGTATGCAGACATGGCACGCGATGTCAAAAGTCTTGCGGCATATCTGTGCGCGATGGGACTGGAACACAAAAAAATTGCCGTCTGCGGCAAAAATTCCTACCGTTGGGCTATTTCATTTCTTGCGATTGTATGCGGATGCGGTGTCGCCGTCCCGCTCGACCGCGAATGGAGTGCAGCCGCGCTGACAGAATTTCTGACCGCCGCGGAATGTGACGCGATTCTCTATGAGGACGATATGTGCGACAAGCTCTCGGGAATCACGCTTGACGGTCTTCTGAAGATGCCGCTGTCCCTTGCCGACACGTATCTGTCCCAGGGGGCTGCACTGCGCGAAGCGGGAAGCCGTTCTTACGAACATCATACGGTGGATGCCGATGCGCTCGGTGTGCTTGTCTATACCGCAGGATGCCCCAGCATATCGAGAGGTGTCATGCTGTCCCAGCACAACCTCTGCGCAGACATCATGGCGGTGTGCAGTCGCTTCCGTATCCACGAGGACGACCGTATGCTCTCCCATCTGCCGCCGCATCAGGTATACCAAATCACCACATCCATGTCGGCGCTGTACTGCGGCGCATCCGTTGCCTTCAACGATTCCGTCCGCCGCATGCCCTCCGATCTGGCACTCTTCCGTCCGACCGTCATGGTCACCGTGCCCGCGGTGGTCGAGTTCATTTCCCGCTTCATCGAAAAAGGGTATTCTGAGGCGCGCGGCGGAAAACTGCTCCTCGGTGTTCAGAAAACCGCGACGGGCATTCTCTCAAACGCCTTCGGTGTCATTTCCAGACAGTCCGCCGAGAAGTCCCGCCGCAGCATCTATTCCACCGTACACAACTTTTTGGGCGGCAGACTGCGCGCGGTCATCGTCGGTGCGGCTCCGCTGAAGGAAAGTGTGTTCCGACAGCTGGAAAAGTACGGTTATGCCGTCTATTCCGGCTACGGACTGACGGAAGCCTCCCCGATTGCGCTGATGCACCATGACAAGTACCGCGCCCCCGACGATGTCGGATATCCGATTCCGGGTCTTGAGGTTCGCATCGACGACCCCGATGATAACGGCATCGGCGCACTGTGCATCAAAGGTCCGACGGTCATGCTCGGCTATTATAAAAACGAAGAAGCGACAGCGGCTGTCCTGCACGACGGCTGGCTTTCCACGGGCGACTTTGCCCAGATGACCGAATCGTGCGCCATCCGCATCACCGGTTCCGAAAAGCCCGTCATCGTTCTGCCGACGGGTAAGAAGATTGTCCCCGCGGAACTGGAATCGTACGTTTCCGCCCATCCGCTCGTCTCCGCCTGCAAGGTTTATGCGGAGGGCAAGGACGGGGATCTGACGCTGTGTGTTTCGGTCTATCCCGATTTTGCACAACTTGCGTCGGCACTTTCCCTGCAAATGGAATATCCCGACGGCGATGCGCTGAAAACGCTTTCCGAGGAGGATACCGCGCGCGCAAAGACGCTGCTGCTCGATATCGTCCGCGATGTCAATGCTGATCTGCCGCAGTACAAGCACATCAAAAAGCTTGTTGTACGCAAAACGCCGTTTTCGGAGCAGGCGGAGGGATAACGCGAATGGAACAGTACAGAGGAGCGGTGCAATATTGGCAGAGCAAGCAAATCACAACGGATGCGGCGCTTGCCCAGATCTTGAACGGACAAAGCATTCTGCTTGCGTATCACTCGGGTAAAATCGAAAATGACCGCATCACGTATCATGATACCCGTGAAATCTTCGAGCATGACGGCGTTACGTCCTATACAGGAGACTTGCGGACGCTGTATGAAATTCACAACGCCAAGGCGGCATGGGAGTATTTTCTGATTGCATTCCGCGGCAGATATCCGATCGATGAAGCACTCGTCAAAGAATTTCAGCGTCTTCTGACGCAGAATACGTACGATACAAGACGGTATCAGCTCGGTGAGCGCGCAGGTGAATATAAGCATCACGATTTTGTCACGGGACGGGAAGAAGTCGGTGCCGCACCTGATGATGTGGCTGACGAAATGGCAGAACTGCTCGAGGAACTACAGGAGATTCCCGACGATAAGGTCCTGACAGCCGCCGCTTACTTCCATGCCAAGTTTGAAAATATCCATCCCTTTGCCGATGGGAACGGACGGGTCGGCAGACTTCTGTTCAACTATCTTCTGGTTCTTCACAACCATCCGCCGATCATCATTCACGAAGAAGACCGCCGGCAGTATTATGATGCGCTGGAAGCATGGGATACGGTGCAGAGCCTTGCACCACTGTGTGAATTTCTGCGCGAACAAACCGTAAAAACCTGGACAAAACAGATGGAGCGCGTCAACAGAAAAGCCGCGAACATCCAAAAACCCTTCTAAAAATACCACTTTCACAAGGAGAACCACTCATGCAGAAACGCATCCTCGGTGTCGACCTCGGTGATGCCAGAACCGGTCTTGCCGTGTCCGACGCGCTCGGATTTTTAGCCGGCGGCATCGGCTGCATCAAATCGGGACACCCGCCCAAGATCGCCGAAGAAATTTTAGCGGCGGCAAAAGAACACGATGTCGGTCTGATCGTCATCGGCAACCCCATCAATATGAACGGAACACTCGGTCCGCGCGCGGAAAAGATTCAGTCCTTTGTCGAGCTGCTTGGGGGCATGACCGATATCCCGATTGTCAAGTTTGACGAACGGCTGTCGACCGCCGCGGCACATCGGATCTTAAACGAAACGAACATCAAATCCGGCAAGCGCAAAACCGTCATCGATACCCTCTCCGCCCAGATCATCCTGCAAAATTATCTGGATGCCAACCGAAACAAATCCACCTGAAAGGGATACGACGATGAAAATAAACAGTCAATCACAAGTGATGCAGGTGCAGCCCGATCATAGCCGCGCCCCTCTCCGTGCGGAGCATAAAATGCTTGCCGATATCCGTCTGGCATCGATCCTTTGTATGCTGGCTTCCCCGCTGCTCATCGACGGTCTGCTCCGTGCCGTGAACGTCTATGTCGATACCTACATCGCGGTGTTCTACCCGACAACCGCCGTTGTGGTTCTGCAGTGGATCCTCTATTATCTTCTGCTGATCCTCTCCTATGTCTATCAGGCCGCCTCCTACGGGATTCTCGGCTACTCTGTCATGCGCTACGGCGTGAAAAAATCGCGTCTGCCGATCATCCTCATACTGGTATCGGCAACCGTGAGCTACGCCGCGGGGATTTTTGAATTTCTGTATCTGTCGGGCACCACCGCCGTCAAAAGCAATCTGATCTTCTATGTGTCCTACTGGGCGCTCAATTACCTGCTTTCCCTGTTCACCTGCCTGTGTAAGTCGGAGGC
>JAZTZC010000464.1:0-11216 GCA_045637265.1 Eubacteriales bacterium
AGACGCCTGGGCGGTTTCGGCAACCTTCTTTTCGTTATCTGCCATTACGTCCTTCCTCCTGTTTGCCTCTTACTTGGTTTCCTTGTGCAGCGTGTGCTTGCGGCAGAATCTGCAGTACTTCTTGAGCTCGAGTCTGTCGGGATCGTTCTTCTTGTTCTTCATTGTGTCGTAGTTTCTCTGTTTGCAGTCGCTGCATGCTAAGGTAATCTTAACTCTCATTGATAGGCACCTCCTGATGAATTGTCGCTGCGGCATCACCGACACGATCAGCCGCGCGCATGTTTTGTGTGGACAGAAAACGAAGTCGGTTTTCTGTCGTGTACCTCCCTCAGACAGCCGCACATGAGGTGCCGCCGCCAACCGCGTTTTTGAGTGATCGGGACGGGTACCGTTTCCGTTTGCCGATCGGCGCAGTTCCAAAGAGTTGTCCGTTTTTGCACAGCAAAAAAAGACCCCCTTATAGAGGTACAACTATTTTACCATAAAAGCAAGCGTTTGTCAAGATATTTTCTTGAAAAAACACCTTGAAATCAAGGATTTTTTTAATAACCGTTGCATCCCGATGCGTTTTGTGGTATAATAATTGCATAGAATGATATTAACCATCCAAGGAGTACAGATTATGGCAAAATACAGACGCGACCGCATCAACGAAGAAATGACACATGAAGTTTCCGATATCGTCCGAAACATCAAGGATCCCAGAGTTTCCAAGCATCTGGTTTCCGTTGTACGCTGTGAAGTGACACCCGATCTCAAATACTGTAAGATTTTTTATTCCGTTCTCGGTGCAAATAAAGAAGGTGACGGCTTTGATGCAAAGGAACTGAGAAAGGGACTCATTTCCGCATCCGGCTTCATCCGCGGACAGATTGCGCAGAGACTGAACCTGCGCATCACGCCGGAATTGCAGTTTGTATACGATGAATCGATCGCATACGGTGCAAAGATCAACACGATTCTCCACAATCCGTCCGTTGTGGAGGATATCCGCCGCTTTGATGAACGCATGGAGCGTGAAGCTGCGGAAGCCGCCGAAGCTGCGCTTGCTGCTTCTGCTGAGGAGGACGAATTCGATGACTGATACAACGGTATCTTCCTGCAATATGATGTCGCGTGAGGAAACTGCGCGCTGGCTGCAGACATACGATCGGTATCTGCTTCTTTGTCATGCGCATCCCGACGGAGATACGCTCGGTTCCGCAACGGGCCTGCGCAATCTCCTGCGTGCTATGGGCAAAACGGCGCATGTCATCTGTGCATCGCCCGTTCCCTACCGCCTTTCCTTTATCACCGAGGAGCGCCAGTCGATTCTGCTTGAGCAGATTCGGGACGGTTTTCTCTGGGACAAAATCATTTCGGTGGATGTTGCCTCTCCCACACTGCTCGGTGCATATCAGACGCCGTTCGGCGAGCCGGAACACATTGATCTTGCCATTGACCACCACGGCACCAATACGCAGTTTGCAAAAAATCTCTGTCTTGACGGCGCGCTTGCCGCATGTGCGGAGCTTGTCTTCGATCTCGGGCAGGAGATCTTCGGCTGGAACGATACCGACCGCATCATGCCCGCGGATATTGCTGTTCCGCTGTACGCAGGACTGAATACCGACTCCGGTTCTTTCAAGTATGGCGCTGTAACGCCTGCAACACATCACCGTGCGGCGGCAATGCTGGCATCCATGAAGGAAGCGGGCATCGAACACGCAAAGATCGCGGAGCGCCTGTACGGAAGCAGACCGCTTTCACAGGTCATGGCGGCAAAAGCGGCATACGAAAATCTCCGTTTCTTCTGTGATAACCGCATCTCGCTTGTTTCCTTCACGCCCGAAACGATGAAAAAATACAAGCTTGCCGATGAAGACATTGACGATATCGTCAATCTGATCCGCGGTATTCAGGGTGTTCGTGTTGCCGTGCACATCAAGCCGCGCGGCGAGAATGTCTATAAACTCTCCCTGCGCTGTGAACAGGGCTTCAATGTGTCGCAGATCGCAGGACAGTTCGGCGGCGGCGGTCATCCGTGTGCTGCGGGCTGTACCATTGAAGGTACGGCAGAAAACGTGGAAGCCGCGATCGTTGCCGCCATTGATGCGGCGTTTGACGCGGAGGCATGCGGCGACGGAGGCTGTGCCGTATGAGCATTGCAACGCATGAGCCGGATGGCGTTCTGATTCTTGACAAGCCCGAGGGGATGACCTCGCACGACTGCGTTGCGATCATGCGCAGGCTGTTCCATACGCGCAAGGTCGGTCATACGGGAACGCTTGACCCGATGGCGACGGGGGTGCTGCCGATTCTGCTCGGACGTGCGGCGAAAGCTGCCGAATATCTCGTTGCAGAGGATAAGCACTATATCGCAGGTCTGCGGCTCGGAATCACAACCGACACCGAGGATATCACGGGCACGACGCTGACAGAATCCGCCGATATCCCGGACGAGGCTGCTGTCATTGCCGCGGCGGAATCGTTTATCGGTGAGAGTGAACAGATTCCGCCGATGTATTCCGCGCTCAAGGTCGACGGACAGAAGCTGTACGACTTGGCACGACAGGGCATTACCGTCGAGCGCAAGGCAAGAGCGATTACCATTCCGGCGCTTGTCTGTACCCGACAGGATGAACGTACCTACACGCTCGATGTCCGCTGCTCCAAGGGAACGTATATCCGCACGCTGTGTGCCGATATCGGTGCAAAGCTCGGCTGCGGCGGTGTCATGTGCTCTCTGCGCCGTGCGGGAAGCGGAAATTTCACGCTGGATACGGCGTATACCATCGAAGCGCTGGAAGCGATGACGGACGAAGAACGGCTTTCGTGTCTTGTGCCGACAGAAGCGCTGTTTTCCGATCTGGAAAAGCTGGTACTGCCTGCGTTTTATGAGCGCCTTGCCGACAACGGTCAGCCGATTCGTCTGAAAAAGCTGTATCGCGGAAAATACGACGAAAGCCGCTATGCCGTCGGTCAGCGCATGACGATCTGCGGTGAGAGCAAAGGCTTTTTTGCACTCGGCGAGGTTCGAGAGGGCGAGGACGGACTTGTCGTCAAGCCGATCAAGAAATTTGTATTGTAAAGGAGTCCACCGATGTTTTTGCGTCATGATGCAGACCGCGCGATATGGTTTACCTCCTCAATCTTTGACGATATCCGATCTTATCCACAACCTGTGGATAACTCTGTGGATAAGCATGGGACAGTACATGGAAAACCTCTGCAAAAGTTGGAAATCAAGCACGGTTTTTCCACAAAACACGGTGGGATCAGTCATCTTCCGTACATATCCGATCTGAACTTTGGGTTTTCCGTCGGAGAAGACCGGGAAACGACACTCGAAAACTACCGCTGTTTTGCGCGCACGCTCGGTATTGGTGAAAATCACATGCTCTGCGCCAACCAGACGCATACAACGCGCGTGCTGACTGTGGATGCCTCGTATTGCGGTATGGGACTTTCCGTGCCGTATGAAGCATTCCCCGACAAAACACTTGCCGACGAGGGCTTTGACGGTTTTGTCACGAAATCGCCCGATGTTGCAATCGTGGTCCGTGCCGCCGACTGCGTGCCGATTCTGTTCGAAGATCCCGTGAACCGCGTGATCGGTGCATGTCACGCAGGCTGGCGGGGAACGGTCGGCGGAATTGCCGCAAAAACGGTCGATGCGATGTGTGCCATTGGCGCCGAAAAACAGCACATCCGCGCCGCGATCGGTCATGCGGTCGGACTTTGCTGCTATGAGGTGGACGATGCGTTTTACGAGACATTTCTCCACACCTTGGGGAAAGAGATCTGCAATCAGATTTTCCGCAAGTCCGAGGACTATGATAACCCCGACAAATGGCACTGCGATCTGCGGACGTGTAATCGGATTCTTTTGGAACAGGCGGGACTTGCACCCGAGCACATTGATGTGTCCGAGCACTGCACCTGCTGTCACAATGAATTATTCCACTCGCACCGCTATGCCATGAAGCACAACGGCGGCAAGCGGGGTCTGATGGCGGCGTGTATTTCGATGGAAACAATCGAATAAAAAAACAAGCCGTGAGCGGCAGGAGAGGATTCCTGTGCTCACGGTTCAATTTTTTGTTGGAGGTGTGTGTTTATACAATCAAACGGAACGGTAAATTGGAATTTGATTATCTTTTCTTATAAATCACAAGTTCGGGATTCTCACCGTTTTCCTCATATGTGCATACGAGAAGGAAATCCATGTTGGCGACAATTCCGTAGCATTTTGTTTCTCCCTCAAGCTGACTGCCAAGATAGGTCTGCTTATCGTCAAGGAATTTCACTTTTTCTCCGTTTGGGAGTGTGTATTCCATATTGACAAATTCACCGGGCAGCACGTTTAAATTCTCTACCTTGGGCAACCCCTCGATATACAAAAGTGTGTTGAATTCGTTTATCAGCTGCTCTTTGAATTCTTCGAGCTTTTCTTTTCCACCGATTTCAGCATATCGCTTCCAAATATCGAGAGTATATTCACCGTCGGCATAACACCATTTGCAGTATTCCTCATTGAAATTGCCGTCGGTTTCTTTGCTTATATTACAGTCGTTAAGAGGCATACCGCAGCACCCGCAAATAAGTTCTCTCGGAGAACCGAGAAGCGTGTTAATCGACATGTCAAACAACTGTGAAAGAAGTTTGAGAGTATCTATGTTCGGTATAGTTTCTCCCGTTTGCCAGCGTGAAACAGCTTGTCTTGTTACGAATACCTTTTCCGCAAGTTCCTCTTGTGAGAGTCCTTTTTTCACTCTTAATTCGAAGAGTATATCTTTCGTTTCCATAAAATCACCACCTTATATTTTGTGGTTATATTTTAACATAGGATGTCGTAGTTGACAAGCAACTCGCTGTTGCTATCTGATTATCAAATTCAAATTTCTCTGTCCCGCATCGCCTTTTCCAGCATCGGCTTACACGGTCTGCCAGCAACAAGAACTCCGTCCCGGACAAACCCTCCTTCTCTCCATGCAAGCGCATCAATCAGCGCCTGCCGCAGATATGCAATGCGGTCGGCATATTCCGTATCACAGATGGCATTGTGCGTCTCACCGGGGTCTTTTTCAAGGTCGAAATAAAGCTCCCGTCCGTCCGACGAATACCAGATATACTTGTCGTGGTCGGAAACCATAAACTGTACCGATCCTCCTGCCGCAAGATGCTCGCCGTGGATCAGTTCACGCGCGGCAGGTGCATCCGAGAACAGATTGACGCCGTCAACCGTGTCGGGAATGTCCACACCGGCAAGTGCAAGCAGCGTCGGCATGACATCGCGCAGCTCGGCAACGTGTGACGTGGTATCCGCCTTGTCCGCGCGGGTTTGTCCACGATAACCGGCACGCGCAAGACAGTCATACGGTGCGCGCACGATCAGCGGAACCCTCGCCGAGCCTTCATACGGCAGAGACTTGCGGAACAGATGATGGTCGCAGAGCAGCTCACCGTGATCGGAGACGAACAGAATGATGGTATTGTCGGAAAGCCCGTGCTCAAACATCGTGTTGCGCAGACGTCCGATTTCGTAGTCAATCTGCGTCATGGCAGCGTAATAGCCGCGCTGTGCTTCGGTGCGCTGGTCACAGTCGAGCGGACCTGTGTCGGCATCCACGGCATAGCCGCCGATACCGATGGCATCGGGATCGTCCCAGTCGCCGTAGACAGGCGGTGTCAATTCCCGTCCGCGGTACATCGACAGAAACGCTTCGGGAGCATCAAGCGGTGGGTGCGGGCGGACATAAGAAACGGTCAGGAAGAACGGCTTGTCGCGGTCACGGCGGCGCAGAAAATCGAGCGCACGGTCTGTCACCCAGCGCGTCGGATGCAGTTTTTCATCATACGGCCACGGACGGACGACCCACGAGTTACAGTCAATGCCCGTATCAATGACGTCCGCCTGTGCACCAAGCTGTGTGCGGAGCCAGTACAGATAATCATCCGCCGTGTTCTGATGATCCCAATAGGAGATTCCCGGCTTGCGGTAATAATGCAGATAGCCGTCGTGCAGATCAACCGAATGGTAGCCGACGGAATTGCGCAGGGGATGAACATGGAGCTTGCCCGCACAATGGCACTGATATCCTGCATCGGAGAAGACCGATGCAAGTGTGTTTTCATAGTCCCAGCGATTGCCGTCCTGATAACCGACGCGGCGGTGGTTTTCCTGCGCCATGCCGGTATACAGCGCGGCACGAGCGGGAATGCAGGTCGGTGTTGCAGAATACGCATGGGGGAACGAAAAGCCCTCTGCGCAGAGCTGGTCAAGACGCGGTGTTTTGACGTCGGGATGTCCTTCGTAGCCGAGACAGTCGCCGCGCCATTGGTCGGCGATGATAAGAAGTACATTCGGTTGATTCACGGTGTTCATCCTTTCTGTTTCATGTGGTATTCGATGAGGTCAGCCAGTTCTTCCAACTGACCGATATGGCGGTCAAAGAACGTGCTGCAGGATCGACAGTGACGTGTTCTGCCGTCGGGAAGTGTGCGTTCGCGCCTGCATCCGTTGCGGCACAACGGATAATAACGGCATCTGCGGCAGGCATCGGGAACGGTATGAGATGCTGATAGAAATGCTTGCATCTGCGGTGATTGCAGCAAATCGGCAATCGTGGTATCGCTGTCGGAGAGATTGCCGAGTGAGAAGTTGTCCTGAGCATAAAAGTCGCACGGATAGACCTCCCCGTCCGATTCCACAACGAGAGACGGCATACAGACTCCGCACATGGCACACGATTCGGGCGGCTGTCGGAGCAAAATGCCAAGCCAGTTGTCAAAGGTGCGCACGGAAACAGGCGATCCCGCACGGAAATCACGGTGGTATCCGCGGAAGATATCGGAGAGAAAACGGGCGTAATGCTCCTCGGTCGGCGCATAGGACGGGGTCTGTTCCGTCATTGGCGGCAGACACGGAATGAACTGCAAATAGCGATGGTCTCGCAGCGCCTTCCATACCGCATCTCCGTGCGTACACAGCGCATCCGTGACCACGCAGAGAATGTTGTACGGAACCCGGTGCTTTGCAAGCAGATCGGCGGCACGGCTGACTTCGTTATATGTACTGCTGCCGTCGGGATGTCGGCGGTATTGGTCGTGCACCGATTGAGTGCCGTCGATCGACAGACCGATGAGAAAGTGTTCTTTTGCAAGGAAATCGGCAAAAGCATCATCAAGCAGAATTCCGTTTGTCTGGAGCGCATAATCCACAGGGATGTGGAATTGGTTCTGCTTTTTCACCGCATCGGCAAAGAAACGGAAAAACGGCAGTCCTGTCAGAAGCGGCTCTCCGCCCTGAAAGGAAAAAGCGATCCGCGCATCCCTTCCCGCGCCTGCATAGTCAAACGCTTTTGTAATGACGGTTTTTGCGGTATCCGCAGTCATCATTCCGCGGTTTGCATAAGAACGGCAGGAGGCTTCCTCTGCATAAAAACAGTACGAACAGCGCAGATTGCAGGAAGATGATGCAGGCTTGATCATGATGGATATAGACGGCATACAAAATTCCTCCTCTCAAATGGATTTTGTTATGAATCGCAGCTTGCGATTGCTATTTCTGCTTCAGAAACTTTTCATTTGCGTGAGCGTAGTAAATCACGTTTGGTGAATACCCTTGCACAAGCGCCCAATCGCTTTGTAAGCTTTGATGAAATTCATAACCGTCAAGATATTCCATAGGCTCTAAATCTCCGACAAAACATTCACCGCTATCCAGGATTAAGGAGATGCTATCCGGGCTGTGACTTGGGGTGCTGACGATTTCGCCGTTGATACCGAGATGCCAAAGAAACGCTCTGCTTTCTTTGGCGCTGATGACCGTCGCGTCATGTAGATCAATCGGGTTGTAATGCAGCCGTTTGTCTCGTGCAAATATCCCGTCTGCGAAATGGATGTGGGGGATTTGCGTATCGATTAAAAGCAGTTTGACATTCTGGTGCATCAACGTGCTTACCAGACCAATGTGGTCCGGATGGTAGTGTGTAGCCAAAACATAGGTCATGTCGGATATCTGAATGTCATATTCTTTTATGGATTTATAGAACGAAGATAATGTACCTGCATAGTCTGTATCCACGAGCAAACCGCCGTTTGTTCCGCGAATGAAAAAGGTGTTTGTATTGCCGTATTTCAGCTTTGTAATCACAGGAAGTCTCCCTTCGTCCCATTGGAATTGATGGATATTGGATCAATTGTTTGCGGTCAGATGAAGTTTCAGCAATTCGTCATACTCCGGGTATTGTTTTGAAAGGGCGATCGGTCTTCCGGCAGTGTTCAAAAAGCAATGATGGCTCTTGCCGATACAAACGATTTCCTCGGTTTTCGTATTGATCATTGTATATGATACAGAAAGCCGGAATCGCTGATACTCCACGATTGCAACCTGAATACGAAGCTCATCTCCAAATGTTGTGGGACGCTTATATTCACACTCGATTCCGATCACGGGCGATGCAATCCCGTCTTCTTCCCATTTCTTGTAACTCATGCCGATCTGATCAAGAAAATCAATGCGGGCTTCTTCCATGAATCGGACATAGTTGGAATGATGTGTGATCCCCATTTTATCCGTTTCATAATAATTGATCTTTCTGATATATGCATTTACTTCCATTACGTATCTCCGTCAACTTCTGATTGATGATTCTGATTTCATGCGAGTTTCCATTTCGTTCAACAATCGCGTAAGAGGATGCTCATATCCGTATTATAACACAAAAACCGCAGAAAATCAATCTGCGGTTTCTGTATTTGTTTTGAGATTTTTATTCTTTGGAATCGGATGCAGGTGCATCTGCGGGATCATCGTAGATGCCGCATGCCTTTGCGATGTCGGAGGGTTCTTCCTTCTCACGCTTCAGACCGTTGTTGGAGTTTTCCAGATCGAAATAGTAGCTTTCGACAGAATCCTTTTTGACGGGCTTCTGATAGGTGCGCTCGCCGGTCTGCTTGGGACGGACGTAATACGGCTTCTTGCGGGTCGGTGTGGAGGGAGCCTTGGGCGGTTCATTTGCCGCAGCAGCTTCCTTTTCTGCCTTTGCACGCTCGAAGATTTCGACATTGGCTGCAGCCGCTGCTGCTTCTGCGTCCTTGTCAACGGTCTTCAGCGGACGGTTGGGCTTTTCTGCAACATATTCTTCACGGGGACTTCTGCCGCCGCGACCGCCTCTGCCGCCGCGACCACCACGACCTCCGCGGTCACCTCTGCTGCCGCGTTCACTGCGTTCGCCGCGCTCGGAGCGTTCGGTCTTTTCAGACTTCTTTGCAGCCTTTTCTTCCTTTTCCGCGTTCAGAGCCGCTTCCATAGCGGTCTTGCTGTCGACACCTTCGTTGCCGGCAGTCGGGAAGAGAACAATGCGACGGTTGTTTTCCGCACCGATGGAGTTGGTGGAAACGCCTTCGATGTTCTGTACTTCAGAGTGAATGATGCGGCGTTCATAGGGGTTCATGGGTTCCAGCGTGATGGACTTCTTGTACTTGAGAACCTTTTCTGCCATACGGTTTGCCAGCTGACGCAGGGTATCCTCGCGCTTTGCACGGTAGTTTTCGACATCAACCGTGATCTTGGTGTAGCAGCGATCCTCGTCTTCCTTGCGGTTTGCAGCGAGGTTGACCAGATACTGGATGGCATCCAGCGTATCACCGTGGTGACCGATGAGGACACCTGCGTTTTCACCTTCGACGGTAATCAGCTTGTCGCCGTCCTTGGTGTCGGACATGGAAACAGAAGCATCCAGCTCCATGTCAGCAAGCAGTGTCTTGACGAAAGACAGCGCAACCTCATCCGGCTTTTCAATATAGGTAACACGAACCTTGGCGGGAGCGGCACCGAGTCCGAACAGACCCTTCTTCGCTTCCTCAAGAACTTCGTAGGTAACGGCGGAGGCATCAACGCCGAGTTCTGCGGCACCCTGTGCAACAGCGGCCTCGACGGTCTTCGCCGATGTGATGATTTCCTTTTTCATTGCGGTTTACTTCCTTGATAATAATATCAGTCTTTACTTGTTGTGCTTATCATCCTTGAGCGGTGCAAAACCGACGGGACCGTTTTCGGTTTCCATGGGCTTGTCCGAAACGGGTTCTGCGGATTCTGCGGTCTCTTCGGACGCAGCTTCGGATGTCTGAGAAGACTTCTTTTTGGTCGGCTGTGCGGGCGTATCGGCATAATCTTCATCATCGATGTGATGCAGAGAACGCTTCTTTGTACCGTTATTTGCGCCGCCGTTGGAGGCAGGTGCGGGCTTCTTGTCCTTCTTCTGACCCTGATTGATGGACTTGACCGCTTCCTTCAGCTCTTCATCGGAGAACTTCGGGTACGGATACATCTTTGCAAGGATAAAGGACTGCAGAACACCGAGAATGTTCTGGAAGATCCAGTATGCACCGAGTGCCGCGGGCAGATTGAACGCCATCCAGAAGATCATCAGCGGCATTGTGATTTCCATGATCTTCATGGAAGAGTTTGCCTGCTGCTGTTCGGGAGACTGGTAGGTGAACTTGCGTGTGATCTTGGTGGATGCCCAGGTCGTTACGAGGTTGAGGACCGGGATGAGAAGCAGAAGGTTGAATGCGACGGTCGGCGTTGCGGACAGGTCGAGCTTACCGCCAAAGACGGTCATGTTCGGCGGGTTGCGCAGGACATCTCCGATTGCAGTACCGATTTCCTCGGTATAACCTTCGAGTGTCGGCAGCGCTTCCATGATCCTTTCGATACCCAGTATGGAGATATCGTGCAGCATCTGGATCTGATTGCCGGTATAGGTTTCTGCTTCCTGCAGCAGCTTGATGCCTTCCTTGAGAACAGAAACTGCTTCTGCGGACATGCCGCACAGATAGGTGAGCGGTCCGTAGACGATCTGATAAATAGCCCAGATAACGACGAGCTGCAGAATCATCGGCAGACAGCCGCCGGCAGGGTTGTAATTTTCGCTCTGATACAGAGACATGATCTCGTTCTGCATCTTCTGCTGTGTTGCCTGGTCGGTACGACCTGCGTACTTGGCGCGAATCGCCATTTCCTTGGGACGCAGGGATGCCTGCTTGACCATGTTCTTCTGGGTCTTGATACCGATGGGGAACAGAACCAGCTTGACCACGATCGCGAAGAAGAGCAGGGCGACCATGTAATTATCCGTCAGCCCATAGAAGAATCGGATGACCCAGCTGAACGGAATGTTGATAAGATCAAATAAGCCTTGCATGTCGGGCTTTCTTTCCTTTCTTGA
>JAZTZC010000465.1:0-2638 GCA_045637265.1 Eubacteriales bacterium
TTCGTCGATGCGGGAACGCAGACCGGAGAACAGTACCATTGCCAGAAGGAATCCAAGTCCGCATCCGAGCGAGCTGAATACGGATTCGATGAAGGTGTATCCGTCGGTGATATTGTTGATGGCAACACCGAGAACCGCGCAGTTGGTTGTGATGAGCGGCAGATAGACACCGAGACCCTTGTGCAAAGCCGGGGAGAATCGCTTTAAGAAGATTTCGAGAATCTGAACGAGTGATGCGATGATCAGAATGAAGACGATGGTCTGCAGATAACCGAGACCGAACGGTTCAAGCACGAAATACTGAATCGGCCATGTCGCAAAGGTTGCGAGCAGCATGACGACCGTAACGGAAACGCCCATGCCGACCGCCTGATTGAGTTTCTTGGAAACGCCGAGGAACGGACAGATACCGAGAAAACGGCTCAGGACATAGTTGTTGACAAGCACCGATGACAGGAGAATGACAACGAGATTCTTGAAAGCTTCCATTTATGCGTTCTCCTTTCCGTTTGCGGTGCAGGCATTGCCGCAGTGACCGGCAGAGGGACATCCTGCACAAGAAAATTCCTTCTTCTTGGGTGCTTTGCCATTGGTCAGTGCGCCGATCAGCGCAATCAGCAGTCCGTAGACGACCATACCGCCGGGTGCCTTGACAAAAAATTCGATCTTGAAGTTTTCAAGGAACGGGATGGCAATGCCGGCAAAGCTTGCAGCGCCCAGGACCTCGCGGATGGTTGCAATGACGCAGAGGGCGAAGGTAAAGCCGATACCCATACCCAGACCGTCAAGCGCGGATTTGCCGACGGGATTCTTGCTTGCGAACATTTCCGCACGACCGAGAATGATACAGTTGACAACGATCAGCGCAAGATATACGCCGAGCATCTCGTAAAGGTCCGGCAGATATGCGTGGATCAGCATTTGGACGACGGTAACAAAGCCCGCGATAATGACAATATAACAGGGAATACGAACATTATCGGGAATGACGCGGCGAAGCAGAGAAATCAGAACATTGGAGCAGATGAGAACCATCAGCGTTGCAATGCCCATACCGAACGCACCGAACACATTGGTGGTGGTTGCCAGCGTCGGACACGTACCGAGAATCAGCACCAGCGTCGGATTCTCTTTGATAATACCGTTTAATACAATGGAAAGATTACTGTTTTTCTTCATGACGGATTGCCTCCTTCAAAGATTTTGACACATGCAAAGGCACGGAGGATTGCCTTTTTATAGCCGTCGGTCGTCAGCGTTGCGCCGCTGATCGCATCGATGTTCTGGTAGGTTTCCTCGGTCTTGCCGTCGAACTGACCGTAGAAGGTCTCGTCCGCACATGCAGAACCGATGCCGTCGGTTTCCTCCTCGGAAAGTGTCAGACAGTCAATGACACGACCGTCAGGCGTGACGGAAACGCGGATCATGATATATTCGCCGGATGCAGGGTGGTATTCATCGCCGCCTGTGATGCCGTAGCCGGCACCCTTGATTTCCATAACGTAATTGCCGGAGGCTGTTTTTTCCGCCTTGACAAGATGCTCGGGAAGACTGGTATAGGCGGACAGATCAAGTGCGGTGGTCGTGGTTGCGCGAACCGTATCGACTGCCGTCTTGACAGCAGCTGCAACGGTATCGTCACATGCGGTGATGACAGTAAAGGAGGCATCGAGTGCGATGAACTGCTCACCGACGACACAGACCGCACCCGCGCCGTTGTCTGCAAAGTAAATTGCATCAACGCCCTCGGTGACTTCGACAAAGAAGTGCTTTGTGAATGCACCGTTTGCAGCAGCAAGTGCTTCGTTCAGCGCGTCAGCAAGGATCTCTTCCTCGGTGCGCAGATCAACGGTACCGCCGCCGAGAATAACAACGGTGTTCAGCGCATCGCGGACAGCGTTCTTGTATGCCGCGGTTGTTTTGGTTGCGCCGGAGATGGTGTCAAGAGCTTCTACTGTGGAGATATCAACACCTATGACGGTTGCTGCATAGGATTCTGCCGCAGCACCGCCGATGGAAGGTGTTTCCTGGGAGGCAATAAGCTTGGTACCGGAAACCGTTCCGTCGGGATTGATGCCGCACATCAGAACCATGCCGGATGAATAGCCGGTGGTGTTCAGTTTGACAACATGTCCGCCGTTTTCGGAAAGATATACATCGGTGACGGTAGCGGGAAGGGTATATGCGGTGATGTCTGCCTTTTCAAAGCTGCCGCCGTCGGGAAGGACCTCCAGCAGAGCCGCGTTGGCGGACTTTTCTTCGTTTTGTGTGATAATCGGAGCAGTAACGGCATTGGTCAGCGCAAGGAGTACGGAAACCACCGCGCAGATGCTGACCAGCACCACAATGCTTTTCACTGATTTTTTCATAGAATGACCTTTCTGGAATAATGAAATCGGTATGAGGGGATATCAAACCGATCATTCCCTCATGATTTTTCAATCTTGGTTCCGAAGACCTTGTGAGCGGTCAGCTTTTCGATATAGGGTGTGAGAATGTTCATGAACAGGATCGCGAAGGATACGCCTTCCGGATAGACACCGTAGTAGCGGATCAGGAATGTAAGCAGACCTGCACCAAAGCCGAAGATCACTTTACCCCATGCGGTTGCGGGAGAGGTGACATAGTCGGTTGCCAT
>JAZTZC010000466.1:0-1691 GCA_045637265.1 Eubacteriales bacterium
TGTCAACGGCATCGGGATTGAAGCCGTGTGTTAACAAAAACATCAGCGCTGCATGGTTGCCGGAACGGACATGATGATGTCCGACGGAGTAAAACATGGGATGACGCAGAAATTCGCGCAGCTCCAAAGGACGCTCGTACAATCCGAAGAGTACGGAGAGGCAGTTTGCATCACCTGCCAGAAGCAGATAGTGGAACAGATTCTGAATGTGTTCACCGAAGCATTCGATCGGAAGCTCTGCAAATTTTTCCTCTTCCGGCAGGGTCGGACGGAATCTGGCAAGCAGCTGCGGCATGGCGAGCAGGAGACGTGTCAGAAGTACATGGTTTCCGCGCGCAATGACCGCCGCAAGCAGCGTCGTGAGGGTATCGGGACCGTCATTTGCCGCTTCCCGGATGAGCTTTTCATAATACTTGCCGAAGAAGTCGAGCGCACACTGCCACGGTGCACTGCGGTCATCCCATTCCGGTTCGATCATGCAGTCTGCGATCGTGATTCCCGTGACATCCGGAACAAAATAATCGTCGAAGGTCAGATGCTCAGCGGTATCGGGATCGCACAGCGAGCCGTAGGTCATCGGATCAAAGGAGAAGGGAGATTCGTTTTCCAGATACAGCTGTGTTCCCGCAATGCCGAACTTGTCTTTGGCATCCAGATACAGCTGTTTTGCTCCCACGATGATGAAGCGGCCGGTATACGGGTCAAAGTAGACCGCAGCAGCTTCCTGCTCCGTATCGTTTTTGATCTTTGGCAGCATCTTGGTGTAATAGACATCGACAAATGACTGCGGCGGTACGCGGAGCATTTCACCGTCGCGGCAGTTCTCATCTGCAATGGCATAGGGGAATGCAAGGATCTCACCTTCCGCGCGATAGAGATAACCGATCCGCGGCTTGATGAGATGATTGCGGGATGCGGGATACCGTCTGTGCGGCTCGCGCAGAAAACGGACATACGATTTCACATCGGTTCTCCTTTGGGGCGGATCAGATCAGTGTGACCTTTTCCATGATCATGTCGATTTGCGGACGGTCCTGACCGTCGGTACGGACACTCGCAATGCGGTCAACGACCTCCATGCCTTCGACAACGTGACCGAATGCTGCATACTGACCGTCAAGGAAGGTCGCATCCGCATGGCAGATGAAGAACTGGGAGGATGCGGAGTTGTAACGCTGGGAGCGAGCCATGGAGATGACGCCGCGCTTGTGGGAGAGGGGATTCTTGACACCGTTGACGGCAAACTCGCCTTTGATGGTTTCATCGGAGCCGCCCATACCGGTACCGGTCGGGTCGCCGCCCTGGATCATGAAGCCGGCAATGACGCGGTGGAAGATCAGACCGTCATAGAAGCCCTCGGAAACGAGCTTTTCAAAGTTTGCACATGTGATGGGAGCAGCCTTGGGATCAAGCTCTACCTTGATGATGCCGCCGTCTGCCATTTCGATTTGTACCATAGTGATTGTTCTCCTTTTCGTTTTTGGAAAAAATGATATTATTACTATTATACCATAAATTCGGAAATTTGCAAGGGGATTCGGAATTTCTGCGGATACTTTTATCAGGGAATCTTGTTTTTTTCATTCAAACCCCCTTTACAAATCGCGTGTGATGTGATATGATAGATGTATCACTTAATCCAAAGGAGAAACATTCATGGAACTGAAAAACAAGATCGTCAACTTCCTCGG
>JAZTZC010000467.1:0-1613 GCA_045637265.1 Eubacteriales bacterium
CCAAGGAGTTGCAGACCAACTTTGTCTTCCTAAGACCGCTTGGCCTCCGACTTCTTCATGGGATATGCCGCATGTCCGACGCTGGAGGTCATTTTGTCCAACACAACGGAAGCAGGCATTGTATATCACGAAGCCGACACCTATTCGATGACCCCGCCCGCAGGATATCCTGCAAAGCTGACGAAGTTCTTATATGCGCGTTTCTGTGCCTTCAATGGCGATGCATCGCGCGGACTCGTTGTTTTTCCGACAGAACTGATTGAGCAGAACGGTGACACGCTGCGTTCCTGTATTTTGCGCCATGCAGAAGACTGGCAGCTTGGACAGGCATTTTCTGACTGGGTGAAGCATGCCTGTATGTTCTGCAATACCCTTGTTGATCGCATTGTTACAGGGTATCCGAAAAAGAAAGAAGATGCCGACGCGATTTTTGAAAAGCTCGGTTATACCGATGCACTGCTTGACCTTGCAGAGCCGTTCGGGCTGTGGGTGATTGAAGCACCCGACATCAGACGTGCAGAAGCGGTACTTCCTCTGCACCGCGCAGGACTGCCGGTCATCTTTACTGACGATCTGACACCGTACCGTGAGCGCAAGGTACGGATTCTCAACGGTGCACATACCTCGTTTGTTCCTGCGGCATTTTTAGCAGGTGAAGAAATCGTGCGTGACTGCATGACACATCCTGTGATCCGTCCGTATATCGATGCGTGCGTCTATCGGGAGATTATACCGACGCTAAACGGGAAGCTCGATGAGGCAGAATTGCAGTCGTTTGCCGCCTCCGTCTGTGAACGCTTTGAAAATCCGTTCATCGATCATGCGCTGATCTCGATCTGTCTCAATTCTGTATCGAAATGGAAGGCGCGCGTATTGCCGTCTGTTCTCGATGCGGTCAGATGCGGTACAACGCCGCACGGACTGATCTTCTCCTTTGCCGCACTCTGTATGTTTTATGCGCGCGGAAAAATGACAGAAGACGGTTTTATCGGTATGCGTGACGTTGATGGGAAATCTGTCCCTTATACTGTTTCCGACAGCAGTGAAGTGCTTGCGTTTTTCGATGAATACAGAAATGCAGAGGATGTCCTGCTTCGTTTTGCCTCCAATACGGCTTTCTGGGGCATGAATCTCTGCGAAATCGACGGTTTTGCCACCCTTGCGCAGATGTATTATGACAGCATCCATCAGGACGGTGTCCTCTCTGCCATGCAAAAAGCAGTCAACGCATCACAGAAGGGGTAATATTTATGGAGTTTATCAAAATTACAGAATCCGATAATGTTGCCGTTGCTCTGTGTCCGCTTGCAAAGGGCAGCAGTGCCGCAGGTGTGACGCTGGCAGAAGACATTCCCGCAGGACATAAATTTGCGCTGTGCCGTATTGCAAAGGGTGAGGATGTCATCAAGTATGGTGCACCGATCGGATGTGCGACAGAAGATATCTCCGTCGGTGCCTGGGTTCACACGCACAACACGAAAACCAATCTGTCCGATGTGTTGGAATATACCTATCATCCGACAGAATCCGTCGTTCGGTTCGAAACGCACGCCACGTTCCGCGGATTCTGCCGTGCGAACGGGAAGGTCGGTATCCGCAACGAAATCTGGATT
>JAZTZC010000468.1:0-3716 GCA_045637265.1 Eubacteriales bacterium
CAGAATACGGCATCGACATCCGCAACAACATCGGCTCCCCGATTTCCACGCGCAGTTATATCAAGGCGTACCATTACTGCATTGACAACTTCAATCTGAAAACCGCGGTCTTTGTGCACGGCGGCTCGATGGGCGGCATCAGCGGAACCAATCTGGTGCTGTCGGGCGCGATTCCCGTCATTGCGCACACGGCATTCTGTCCGGTACTTGATACCTACAACGAAATCTTCCTGCATCCGTGGAGCGACGGCGCACCGAAGTTTGCTATGGGCAAAATCTACAGTCTGGAAAAAGACGAGAACGGGGAATACATCTATGATGAGTCGAAGCTTCACGGCTGTAATCCCGCGAAGAACAAAAAAGCCGAGGTCTATCCCGTGCCCGTCAAGTTCTGGCAGTGCGTCAATGATGATACGGTTTCCTTTGCCGTGACCGAGAAGTTTGTTGGCACCATTCGCGCAAACGGTGGTATGGCGTATCTGCGTGCGTTCCCGTACGGAGGACATGAGCCGCAGCTGGTTGGCGATATTGTCGAAAATCCCGTTGGTATCCCGACGTTTGAGGGAAATGCAATTGCCATTACGCCCGCGGTCGAGGAAGTGTTTATCTTCATCCGCGATTTTACATGACATTGATATAAAAGAAGACTTGTACCGAATCCGATTGTGGATGGTACAAGTCTTCTTTTTCGTTCACCAATCGAGCTGCTCGGACAGGTAAATCGACATCTTCGACTGGACGATTTTCAGAAATTCGTCAAAGGGCTTTTCTGGGTCTGCCCAATATTCATTCCAGAAAATCGACGCCGCCGGGGTGTTGTCATCGACACGGCGTTCAATGGAATCAAGGAGTGCGGCGAATGCGTCGGCATCCTCACGGGTCAGCTTGAAGTGAACACCGGGTTCTCCGACGGCTGTTTCGTCGTCCAGAATTTTGGTCGAGCGTCCGTTGATGATGATCGTTTTTCCGTCGTATGCGGCAAGCTGTTTTTCGATGTCCTCACGGTAGAACGTATAACCCATACTTGCCAAGAGGTGATTGTGCGTTTGTCCTCGTTTGAGATCAACCATTGTCTGCAGAAAATCGATACATGCAGCTTTTTCTTCACTGACTTTGGAGATTGCCATGACACCCCAGATGATGTCGGGTCCCATCGTCATGACACCGTCCTCACTCGGATAACCGATGATCACAGCATCCTCACCAAGCGATTTCCGTTCCGTGACATATTGATACAGCGATGTAAAGCCGTTGCACGAGCATAGACGAAGCTTACCCGTACGGAACAGCTCCTCTGTCTTGATGTCAGACGGAAGCGTTTCATTGCCGACAGGAATTGCGCGTGCACGTGCGGAAAGGGAAGACAGCTCTCCGTCATCGAACGAACAAACAGCTGTCCGCTCGTCGTACTGCTCTTGCACGGCAGACGAGATCACAATGCTCCATGGGGAAGATGAGCCGTACATAGCGATTGCCTGACCCTTGGCGGCACAAGCTTCCATAACGGTCAGAAATTCGTCGTGTGTGATGCCGCCGCCCTCGCCAAAATCCTCGGCGTGACCGAACAGCAGATTCTGTACCGGGGCAATCGGGAACAGATACTGTGCGCCATAATATTGATACGGCTTTGTGATGTATCCGAGCAAATCGTCATAATTAAAGTCTTCGTCTGCCTGCAAAAGCGGTGTCAGATCAGCTAAAATGCCCGACCGCTCATAGGTAGAAACAAAGGTGTCAAACATGTTTGAGTATGTTCCCATCAGTATCAGATCGGGAACGTCGCCTGCGGCAAGGTCGGTATCAAAGGCGAGCTTCTTCTGATCGTCATCATACTGCGTATAATCACGAATGACGGCGCGGTGCGTCTCGGAGGTTCTGTTAAAGTCGCGCACGGCGAATTGCAGCATATAGTCATCAGAAAGCTTTGCAATGACGATTTCCCGTTTGGGGACAATCTCATCTGCCGGAATCATGCGGTGCAGTGACAGAACACTGTCGGCATCATTGTTCATCATATCCTGCGTGACGATCGCAGCGGTTTTGTCGTCGATCATGCAGACCGTGCGGATATCGGACGGCGCGATGTTTGATTCCGACCAGTCGATGACGAGTGTCGATTCCGTATTCAGTGCATCATCCGTGAAATTCACGCCGTAAAGTCCGCGTCCGTTGTAGGCGTAAAGGTCAAAGCCCGCGCCCGCAAGCAGCTTGGTGGACGCACTGCCGAGTGTCTGCGCGGTCAGCTCCTCGGGAAGCGTGATTTCCGCACCGAGCTTGCCGACGGTGGTATCAACCTGCCGCAGAATCTGCGTCCCCTGACGGTTTTCGGACAGATAGAGCAGTCCTGCGTCGGTGTCAAGGATGGCGGCGGGGGTATTGCCGTCGTCGATTTTGAACGACAGTGCGCCTGTATCATCGTATACGGCAAAGCCCTCTGTCGTCAGAATTCCGTACCGTACGGGCACATCCTCACCGATACCGGGTACGGAGAGCATCTTTGTGACGGAGAACACCTCGCCCGACAAGCTGCCTATGTCGCGGTGCAGTTCATAACCGAAGGTTTCGGCGGGCAGGATTGTGTGCTGATAATGATCCTTTTTGTCGTAGAAGTGGACATAACAGCCGACCTCATAATCGGTGAAATGCGTTTCATAGACGAGCGTTTCGCCTGTGGGCAGTGTCACGGTATCGATGATTCTGCCGCCACGGCGCGGCGTAAAATCGGGATCGGTTTCTGTCTGTACCTCTGCGCCGATTGACAGAAATGTACCGTCGGACAAATAATGCGCGGTTGTTTCCTCCCAGTCGGGCCAGCCGTTGCCGTCGTTGTCCACAGTTGTTTCCCGCCATACATCGACGGTGAGCCGTTCTCCGTCAAAGGTCAGTGCGGGGAAGTTGGTGACCGTCCAATCCTCGGGCAGGGTGAGAATCTGCGAGGAAAAGACGGTGGAGCGGTTTTCGTCATCCTGCGACAGTTCTGGCGGTTCGGCATTGCAGGAAGTGAAGAGCAGCGCTGATATGGAAAGAAGAACGATTGTCAGGTGTTTCATGGGGAAGGCTCCTTTCTATGTGGTTTTGTTGGTTATCCCATCTGTTCCGACAGGTAAATTCCCATTCTCGATTGTGCCGCCGCCATGACATCCTCCCACGAACGGCTTCCGCGTGCGTAAAACTCTTCCCAGAAGATGTCTGCGGCGGGCGTATCGGTCTGCACACGCGCATCAATGGCATCCAGAAACGCACGGTAGGATGCGCCGTCGTCCTCGGTCAACTTATAGTGAAGTCCCGGTTTTCCGTCAGCCTGAGCATCGTGAAGCCAACCGGAGTTTTCGCCGTTTTCGATGTAGGTCTGATCGGCGTAGTATGCAAGGGTCGCGTCGATGTCTGAGGACAGAAGCGGGGTACTGAAATAGGGTTCGCTTGCATTGTGCGCAAACCACAGGGAAAGAAATTCTGTGATCTGTGCGGTATATGCGGTCTGCGACGATGCGGCAAAGAGCAGATCCGCATGGATGTTTGCATAATGCTTACCCTCACGGTTGGGATATCCGACAGGAACAAAATCGCCGAGCACGCGCCGAAGATGTACCCATCCCGTCAGACCGCGGACACCGACACGCTGGAGACGCAGTGTGCCTGCTCTGAAATCGTCATGGAAGTCGGCAATCGTCGATTCATTTTCGCCAAGATATTCAGCGCTGTCGAAGTCGGAGGCC
>JAZTZC010000469.1:0-2407 GCA_045637265.1 Eubacteriales bacterium
ACCTTGGCGGCGGTACGTTCGACGTTTCCATCCTCGACATCTCCGACGGTGTCTTCGAAGTTCTCGCAACGAACGGCAACACCAAGCTCGGCGGTGACGACTTCGACGAAAAGATCATGAACTGGATCGCAGAAGAATTCCTCCGCGAAAACGGCGGCATCGATCTGCGCAAGGATAAGATGGCACTGCAGAGACTCAAGGAAGCGGCTGAAAAGGCAAAGATCGAGCTCTCCGGCATGACTTCCGCTGAAATCAACCTGCCCTTCATCACGGCTGACGCAACCGGCCCCAAGCACTTCAACGCAACGCTCACCCGCGCAAAGTTCAACGAACTGACCGCTGATCTCGTTGTCGCATGCGGCGCACCTGTCAGACAGGCAATGTCCGACGCAGGTCTGAAGCCGGCTGATATCAACAAGGTTCTCCTCGTTGGCGGTTCCACCAGAATTCCCGCTGTCCAGGAAGAAGTTCAGAAGATCATGGGTAAGGAACCCTTCAAGGGCATCAACCCCGACGAATGTGTCGCCATCGGTGCGGCAATTCAGGGCGGTGTCCTCGGCGGCGACGTCAAGGATCTGCTTCTGCTCGACGTCACGCCCCTGTCCCTCGGTATTGAAACCCTCGGCGGCGTCTGCACCAGAATCATCGAACGCAACACCACCATCCCGACCAAGAAGAGCCAGATCTTCTCCACCGCTGCTGACGGTCAGACCTCTGTTGAAATTCACATTCTGCAGGGTGAACGTGAAATGGCAGCAGGCAATACGACCCTCGGACGCTTCTCCCTCGACGGTATTCCTTCCGCTCCCAGAGGTGTTCCGCAGATCGAAGTTACCTTTGACATTGACGCAAACGGTATCGTAAATGTTTCCGCAACCGATAAGGGTACCGGCAAGGAACAGCACATCACCATCACCTCTTCCTCCAACATGTCCCAGGAAGACATTGATAAGGCTGTCAAGGAAGCAGAAAAGTTCGCAGAAGAAGATAAGCGTGCAAAGGAAGCTGTTGACACCAAGAACCAGGCTGAAAACCTGATCTTCCAGAGCGAAAAGACGCTCGGCGAGCTCGGTGACAAGGTTGATGCAGCTGAAAAGGCTGACATCCAGGCAGAAATTGACCGCCTGAAGGAAACCGTCAAGAACGGTTCCACCGAAGACATCAAGGCAGGTACCGAAGAGCTGCAGAAGAAGTTCTATGCAATCTCCGAAAAGCTCTATCAGCAGGCACAGCAGGCCGGCGGCGCTGAAGGTATGCAGAACGAAGACGGCACCTACAATGCAGATTTCACCGATAAGACCTGATCGGGCGAATTCTATACACCCACAATGAAATAAAGGGCTGAGGCGCGGAAGTGCAACAGCCCGGATCATCGGCGGGGAACTGCTTGGATTCACGAAATATGTGGGTTCACCGGGTTCCCCGCGGACTTATTTGCGCATAAAAATTGCCGATAATAGAAAAATTAACAATTTGTCCGTAGATTCTGTGCGGTAAAATCTGTTATAATATAAAAAGATGTAAATATTTCGCTGTGTTTTGGAAACGAATCTTCCGCAAGGCAGCACAGCGTCAAGGAAAGGGTTTACCATCCTATGGCAGAAAATAAACGCGATTATTATGAGGTGCTCGGTCTGCAGAAAAGCGCGAGTGCCGATGAAATCAAACGCGCATACCGTCAGCTTGCAAAGAAGTATCATCCCGATATGAATCCGGGTGACAGCGAAGCGGAACAGAAATTCAAGGAAGTCAATGAAGCATACGCCATTCTGTCCGATACAGATAAGAAGGCGAAATACGACCAGTACGGCTTTGCCGGCGTTGACCCGAATATGGGCGCGGGCGGCGGCTTCGGCGGTGGCTTCGGCGGCATGGGTTTCGATATTTCCGATATCTTCGGCAGCTTCTTCGGCGGCGGCATGGGCGGTTCCCAGGCAAGACGTAACGGACCTGTACGCGGTGATGATATCCATCTGCGCGTAGCGGTTTCGTTTGAAGAAGCGGCTTTCGGCTGCAAGAAGGATATTACATTCACCCGTGTCGAACGCTGTACCGACTGTTCCGGCACCGGCGCGGAAAAGGGCACCACGCCCGAGCGCTGCTCGAACTGTAACGGCTCCGGTCAGGTGCGTGTGCAGCAGAGAACGGCACTCGGTGTCTTCCAGTCCTCCCGTGCGTGTGATGCGTGTGGCGGTACGGGTAAGATCATCAAGAATCCCTGTCAGACCTGCCGCGGTACAGGTGCCAAGAAGGCCCAGAAGAAAAGCCAGGTTTCTATTCCCGCAGGCTGTGATGCCGGCATGATGCTGGCTCTGCCCGAGCAGGGTTCGGAGGGCAAGACCGGCGGACCGACGGGAGATGTCATTCCCACCGTCAATGTCAGACCGCACCATATTTTTGAGCGTGA
>JAZTZC010000470.1:0-56082 GCA_045637265.1 Eubacteriales bacterium
ACTTCTACAACAACGAGCGTATCCAGACAAATACAAAACTGACTCCGCTTGAAAAACGAAGCCAGTTCACTTCTTAAAATTTAATATTTCATACCATAGGGGTTCTTTTTGTGCTGTCCGTACAATTTGGGGCAGGACAGAGCAGAACTCAGAGACAGAGACCGATTTTCTTTTTCTTTTTTTCTTTTCTTTTTCTTTCTCCTTTTGCTCTTCTTTTCTTTTTTGGTTCTTTTTTCTTTGCTTCTCGTTTTCGTCTTTCTGTTTCTGTTCTTGTTTTCTTTTTCTTTTGCGGCTTTTGCGGCGGCAGCAAAAACCACATCCGAATGAGAAATTATGTTTGATATATTATAGCACACGGAAGAACAAAAGTCCAGCAAAACGTATGAGAAAAGTGTAAAATTTTTGTAAATAATACAAGTGTTCTGCGAAATTGCGGCCTTCAATGCAAAGAAACGGCAGCAAACAGAACAAAAAGGCGGTAAAAATGACAACGAACGGTGTCTGTTTACATGCTGCGGGAGCCGTTGCTGCTGCCATCGTATGCTATCGTATTTATGGCAAAGCTATCGTTTGCTATCGTATTTATGGCAAAGCTATCGTTTGCTATTGTGTTTATGGCAATGCCAACGCTTGTCAACGGATGTTAACGCTTGTTGGCGTTTGTTGAACAAAATCCAACAAAGCCCAACAAAGCCCAACAAAGGTCAACAAGGGTCAACAAGGGTCAACAAAACCGAACGAGGTTCCCATTGGCTGCCATTGTTTGCCATCGCTTTTATAGCAAAGTCATCGTTTGCTATCGTATTTATGGCAAAGCCATCGTTTGCTATCGTATTTATGGCAAAGCTATCGTTTGCTATTGTGTTTATGGCAATGCCAACGCTTGTCAACAGAGCTTTATCCATTCCGCAGGCAAAAAAACAGAAGCCGCCGTTTGGGCAGCTTCTGTTGGGATTGCATATTCGATTAGCGGAGGTCGATTTCCTTGTCCTGCTCGGAGGAATCGTACATAGCCTGCATCATCTTGGAGGTGATGACAAACTGGTCGATGTGAGAGGGCAGCTTTTCGCCGGAGCGGATGCACTTGAGGAAGGAGTCGATTTCGCACTGGAACATCGGGTAGGTGTTGGTGTTGAATGCTTCGGAGGTGAGCTTGCCGTCAGCAGTGCCCCACATGGTGAAGCCGCCGCCGTAGGACAGACGGATACCAGCCTTGTCGCCGAGGAAGTCGATGTAGGTATCAGCAACGCCGATGTTCTGTGCCCATGCGCCGTTGAGGGTGATGGTCGGACCTTCGGTACGGACGAATGCGGTGACGGAGTCGTCAACGTCGTAGGTGCCGTTTTCGACGTCCTTGGTCATTTCAGACCACATGGATTCGTAAACGTAGTTCTTCATATCCTTACCGAGCTTGCAGAATGCCTTACCGGAAACGGTGAGGGGCTGCGGGTCACCGGTACAGTACATGACGATATCGAGGTAGTGAACACCCCAGTCGATCAGCGCGCCGCCGCCTGCGATTGCCTTGGTGGTGAATGCGCCGCCCAGACCCGGAATGGATCTGTGTGCACGGAAGGAAACGTAAACGTGGTAAACTTCACCGAGAGCGCCTTCAGCGATGAGCTTGCGGATCTGGTTGACGTTTTCGTTGAAACGGTTGACGACACCGATGTTCAGAACCTTACCGGTTTCGTGCTGTGCCTTCTGCATCTCAAGTGCTTCTGCATAGGTGCGAGCAGCGGGCTTTTCGCAGAGGACGTTCTTGCCTGCGCGCAGGAAGTCGATGGAGATGGTCGGGTGAGCGAGGTTGGGAGTACAGACGGAAACTGCCTCGATTTCCGGATCGTCCAGAATTTCGTGGTAGTCATAGATTGCCTTACCGCAGCCGTACTTTTCAACAGCAGCGTCAGCGCGTTCGGGAATGATATCGCAGAAATACTTGATTTCGCAGGTATCATTTGCCATGTAGGAAGGAATGTGAGCGGAGTTCGCAATCGTACCGCAGCCGATGACGGCTACCTTGATCTTGTCGTTTGCCATTTTGGTATTCTCCTGATATAAATTTTTGAATTTGGATTTTTGAAAATCCATATGGTATAAGTATATCAAATTTTGACGGGTTTTGCAAGGGGTTTGAGAATTTTTGTGGTGTGAAATTTGTGTGAATGAGGGTTCGTATCATGATAATGGTACGCGCAGGTGTTTTCGATACTTCGTAGGGCTGGGCTTGTCTCCCGCCGCCCTAACAAATGCGATGGTGAAAGAAACAGAAAAATATGTTTTCCCACAAATTGTTTTCAAAATTGTAATGTTGAGCGTCCACAACGGCGGGAGCAAGCCCCAGCCTTACGAATTCATTGGAATGTGGATGTGTTATCCAATATCAATCCGCCACAAACATTCGGAAATCAAACTTCTTCGGCGGGCGGGCGGTATTGCGGTCAAACGGCTTGCCGTCGCGCTTTGCCTTCTTTTCTTCGATGTCAAACCACAGATTGGTGATGGAGATTTCGCCTTCCTGGATGTCGGGGATTTCCAGACCGCCGTCGGCGTTCAGCAGTTCCTCTGCGACATCGAGCAGATTCAGCTTTTCTGCCGCCAATGCACGGTAGAAGCGGATACGGGGAAGTGCACGCTGTTCTTCAGACAGACCTTCTGTAAACTGCCAGAGCACTGTCCACATCTCGGAGCGGGCAAGCATACGCGCGGTCATCTTACACAGGGAATTGTCGTTCTTTGCCATGTTGGCTGCTGCGAGGATCGTCTGGGATGCGGCCTGCATGTTGCCCTTGATACGGAACAGCTCGGCACGGGCGTAGGTGTTCCATGCGTTGGTATGGCAGGCGCACGATGCATCCAGTGCTTCCTCTGCGTCCTCAATTTCACCGTTTGCCATGTAGGCGCAGGCGAGCATGTAGTGCGTCTTCCAGTAATACTTGTCGGGACCCTTTGCAGCCTTCTTTAAGAGATTCAGCCATTCGGGTCTGCGCTGGTAGGACAGAGGAGCGACCGTATCGTCGTCGTCACCCAGATTCAGCGAGCCGGTCTGAATGAGGCTCTGCCACATTGCCTGATCTGCTCCCATCGTACCGAAGTCGAGGTGCGGACAGAGACTCGGCATACCCTTTGCACGACGGCGCAGGTTTTCCAGAGCTGCCCAGCCTTCTCCGTACAGCGTCGCGGGAACGGCGGTCAGTGCCATGGATTTGGTGTCGATCAGCTCCTGTTCCATTGCCTCGGAGGTGATGACGGTGTCAAGATAGCGCTCAACCTCTGCCTGTGCGCCGTGCCACTCGCCGTGAATCAGCGCAGGATCGGTGTGCGCAGGACCGTAGTATTCCATCCATTCCCACGCGGTCTTCGGCGGCATCGGGAGAACCTCATACTGGGAATGTGCCAGACCGCACTGGATTTCGCAGTAGCGTCCGTCCATATAGTTTCCGCGTCCGTCGTCGCCGGAGAGGAATTCCTGCCACTTCGCGCCGCCCTGTCCGCGTCCCCAGACAAAGAGCTTTCTGCCCTTGAGGCGCGAGGTCGAGGTCTGAACAAGGCCGTAGCCGTTCTCGTCGATGTGGGAGGTATAGTAACGGTGGTTCTGATAGGTCTTATAGAAGTAGTCGATCGCAATCGGATTGTTGGTCGGGTAGGTGACGTCGATGCCGTTTCTCACGGGAATCGGAACGATACCGACACCGCCCTCAATGGGTGTGTAAGCGCCGTCGGCAGGAACGACATTGCGCGCTTTTTCGTTGGACGGAACGGCAATGTTCGACCACCAGTACATGCCGGTTTCGCGCTGGCTGTCGTTGACCACGCGCATACGGCAGTGTAAGAAGGTTGCGTCCTCGGGCAGGAAGAAGTCCATCTGATGCGTGACGGCACGGATGCGCTCAAAGGAGTAGAAGCGCAGAACGGGAACACCGATGCCGGACTGCTCTGCGGTCAGGGTTGCCGTGAAGATCTGCGAGCAGGTGTAGGGATGGTGACCGATGATCGCGCCGCAGTTCCATTCGACGCCGCCCGATGCCCATGCGTTGCGCAGAGCCAGGTATGCAGGACGGTAGACGTGGTTGGCAAGGAGCAGCTCACGTCCTGCGTCCTTGTCGTAAAGCGACCAGAGCTTGCCGCCAGCCTCGGGAACGAATGTCGCGCGGATGTGGTCGTTTTCGAGGACATAGCTGTCCACGCCTTCTCTCGGTACGTCGTGGGAATAGTTGTCCTGCGTCTTGTACGGGAACGCCGATGTGACACCGCTGTAGCCCAGCCACAGACCGTCGTCGTCGCCGAGAACTGAGGACGGTCCTTCGGAATCGGGGTTCGGACGGTTGACGTCATAAAGCAGGGGCAGGGTCGATGTGCCGTTCATGACCGCCGCGCGGATGTCAAGGGTGGTTTTGGTTAATGTTGCGATGGTGGGGGCCTCCTTGGATTGATTTATGTTGGGGGTGTTTGATTTTGATGGGTGGAGATGGTGGTATCAAGATGCGCGTAGGGCGGGGGCTCATGCCGTTGTGGGAGAACAATATGACGATTCTGTATATCGTTCGTTGGGAAATATATATTTTCTATAATTTCCGTCATCAAATTTGTTATATCGGCGGGAGCAAGCCCCCGCACTACGCGGTGTGAGACAGTGCTGCCGTCAGCGGACAGCCCCGTCGAAGATCAAACATACACCTGCTCAACCGCAAACGTCTTTCTGTCCTCCGACACGGTGATCTTCGTACCGCCGATTCTGCCGCGGGTGTGGTAGTCGTAGGTGCCGGTCTTGACGCCGTGGGTATAGCGGATGCCGTCTTTGCCAAGAACGGAGATCTGGCACTTATGGCAATGACCCATAAAGACGCCGTCGACATCTGCCGACTGAAACTCTGCCGAGCGGGCTTTCTGGAATCTGCCGCGCGGCATACGTTCGTTTTTGTAGCCGGAGTCGCCTTCATTGGCAGGAGCAAGTACGCGCGCGGGATTGCCGTCCTCGCAGGTGTTGGGAGAGGGAACATCGGCGTCGATCTTTGATGCGGGAGCGGTGCCGGCGATGACATAATTGCCGCCGTCCGCATCGTCTGCGTCCTGATAACCGGCATCGATCATCGCGGTGATGTAGTCCTCGGTCGGGATATGGAAGCAGGCAAAGCCGGGGATCGGACGACTGTTCTTTTCGCGCAGATCAGCGGCGGTGGCGGTCATCCACGCAATCTGGTCGTCTGCCATGCCGTGAAGCCGTGTTGTATCGGGGTCTGTCGCGCCCCAGCAGCAGTTGGAGTCGAGCATATAAAGCACGCGGACGAGTGTATCGTCGTCGTAGATGCCGACTGCGTAGTTGGAGTTGCCCGTGAGGGTTGTCGAGCGGCGGAAGAGGCAGTTCGGTGCTTTTTCAAGCATACGGCACTGCCGATACACGCCGATTTTTGATTCGTTGTCGTGGTTGCCGAAGACCGGTGCCCACGGAATGCCAAACGATTCCATAAACGCAATAAAGCCCGCAAGCGCGCGTCCGGAGTCGTCAAACTCGCCGTAAACGATATCACCTGTGATGATAATGAGGTCGGGATTCGTTTCCTCAACCACCGCACGGATGGGATGATAGGCGCACATCTCAACGTGCTCGGTCTTCCATGCGTCGATTTCGTCCTGACGTAAACGATCGGGCGTTCTCCGCTGGTATGCGTCGATAACCTGCATGTCGGTTAATTGGAGAATCGTGAAGGATTTTCCGGGGGTTATGTGTAATTGGCTGTCAAGTTTCATGGTGGTTCCTTTCGGTGGAATTCTATGAGCGCGTGAGGCATACCTGGCTCCTCTCTACGCGGGTTTGTACGTTATGCGGCGGGAGCAAGCCCCCGCCCTACGCGGATAATGGAACATTTGCGAAAAATACACAATATCACTACCATTTTACCGATTTTTCCCGCAAAGTCAATCACTCCGCTCAAAAAAGTACGGCAAAAACCGATTTTCGGTGAAGTGCACAAATAAGTGCGCTTGTATTTGTGCAATCGGACAAAAGAAAAACCGAACCCATGTGGGCTCGGTTTCTCGGATATGTTTTGTTTTATGCGTTTTCGGATGCCTTGTTCTTCAGTTCTTCCTGCTTGACGCGGACGGACTGACGGTAGATGATGTCGATTGCTTCGTCGACGTCAGCGGTATTTCTGACGCAGTATTCGAGGGTCTTGCCGTCCTTGAGGTTGATCTTGTAGACGTCAACCTTGAGGGTGCAGTCCTTGCCGTCGACCATCTTGAAGGTAACTTCCTGTTCGTCGAGCTGAGAGGAAACAACATCTTCCCATGCGAAGTGCAGGTTTTCCTGTTCCATTTCGTCCTTGAGGATGGAGAACTTCTTGGAGAGGATACGAAGACCGTCGTTGGTGAAGTTCATGAGCAGACCACAGTAGTATTCGGTTCTGTACTTGAGGTCCTTACCGCGCTTGACGGGAACGGAGGATTCACGGGTGAAGTCGTAGCCGCCGAGAATGACAGCCTTGTGGATGACTTCGTATCTGCGGGGGAACTTAAAGAGCTCGGAAGCGTCAGCTTCGATGGTGTTCATCTTGGAAGCGACAGCACCGTCGACGTCATCATCCTTCATGCCGCTGGTCAGGCTTGCGATCATGAAAATGATACCGGCAACAGCGATCAAAATACCAATCATGCGAGTTTGGTAATTCAGAAGGATTGCGAGTACAACACCGATGAGAATGATCGGAAGACCGATTAAGAACAGCTTACTGTTCTTCTTGAAATACTTTTGATTCTTTGCGAAATCCATGGGAAAAAACTCCTTTCGTTGCGGTTATTTTTAACCTGTTACTTCTATTATATCATGGACTGGGAAAATCGTCAAGAGATAACAGGAATTTTGGCGGAAAAATTTCGGGGAATGAGGAGGGGGATAGGGGAAGTTGAGTATCGAATGGTTTCAATGATCGCGTAGGGCGGATGTGATAATGTCATCGTGTGACAGACAACATCGCGTGGAACTCACCCCTGATTATCCTTATTCTTCGTCATTTCCTCCAGCGCCTGCATGAACGTATGCAGATCGCGGAACTCGCGGTGGACGGAGGCGAAGCGGATATAGGCGACCTCATCGAGTGCCTTGAGGCGTTCCATAACCATAACGCCGATGTGGCGGGAGGAAAACTCGGTGTGCAGGGAATTCTGCATTTCTCCTTCAATTTCGGAGACGAGTGCTTCCATCTGTTCCTTGGTGACCGAACGCTTGTCGCACGCCTTCATGATGCCGGACAGCAGCTTATTGCGGTCGAACAGCTGCTTTGTGCCGTCCTTTTTGATGACGGTGATCGGGATGGAATCGACGATCTCGTATGTCGTGAAGCGCTTCTGGCAGGACAGACATTCGCGTCTGCGGCGGATGCTGGTATATTCTTCGACGGGGCGCGAGTCTGTGACTTTGGATTCGGTATAACCGCAGTTGGGACATTTCATAGGTTGATCCTGCACCCGGCGGGGTGTTTTCCTTTCTTGCTCTGTGGGCGGAATGACTTTCTGATTGTAATATTATACAATAGATTGATGAAAAATGCAAGGGGATGGACGAATGTTTTGGAAAAATCAGAAATTCGTGATCAGAATGGTGCATTTGTGAACTCCGTATGTCCGTCAAATAGACTTTCCATGAATTTCCAAAAACATATTGACAAACGAACATTCGTGTGTTATAATATGGCCACAACGAAACCGAACAATAATTCTACTGTAGAGGGGTGACATGTCACGGAAAATGGGAACAAAAAAGAACGATCAAGCGAATAACGGAACAGATATTGAAACTATGCCACAGGAGAGTGCAGCGGTATGGGAACAACTGCTCCGACTGGCGGAGGGCGGTGACATCCGTGCGATCAAGCTGTACTACGACATGCTCGAGAAAAAACAGCGTCCTGCGGCGACAGAGCAGCACGTCTCCTGCATCGAACCGATGGCAGCGATCCGACAGGCGGTGTTCGGGGATGCGGCATTCGGAGGCGGGGCGATGGGGGAGCAGACAGATGAAGAGGAGTTTGAGTGAAAGAATAAAAAAAGAATAAATGATTGACAATGGGAGTCCTCCAAGACAACCGGATTTATTATTTCATCTTTATTCTTTCTTATTTTTCTACTATATGCGGGTCGTGTTTTCTTGAAAAGAACAAAATTTGTTCGGCATGAAAGGAGTGATATTCGATGATCCCCTATCAATTCGGGGACAAGCACAAGGCGTATATGCGGCGGGCGCTTGCCTGCACGATGAATGTTGCGGAGGGAGCGGTACGTTCGGGGAAGACGGTTGACAACATCTTCGTTTTTGCGCATCTGCTGGAAACCACGCCCGACCGCCTGCATCTGGCAACGGGTGCGACGGGAGGGACCGCAAAAGTGACGCTCGGTGACTGCGGAGGCTTCGGACTGGAAGCAATCTTCCGCGGGAGAAGTCGATGGCACAGCTACAAGGGGTGTGATGCGATGACGGTACAGACCCCGACAGGTGAGAAGACGGTATTGTTTATCGGCGGTAAGAATGCCGATGCCTACAAGCACATCCGCGGGTTATCGATCGGCATGTGGCTGGCGACGGAGATCAATCTGCATCATCCCACGTTCATCCGCGAGGCGTTTTCAAGACAGCTGGCGGCATCCGAGCGGCGTATCTTCTGGGATCTCAACCCCGATACGCCATCGGCTCCGATCTACCGCGATTATCTTGACCGCTATGCGTCGATGACAACGGCAGGTCAGCTGTCGCCGCACTTCTTCAACCATGAGCGGTTCACAATCTTTGACAACGCGGCGATATCGCCCGAGCGTCTGTCGGAGATTATCGCCCAGTATGAGCCGGGCTCGCTGTGGTACCGCCGCGACATCGAGGGTCAGCGCTGTGCCGCCGAGGGCATGATCTACACGCGCTACGCCGACAATCCCGATGCATTTGCGGTATCGCGTGAGGAGATCGGTCGTCAGATCGGTGCGGGAATTGCCATGGGGATGCTTGACAGCCATGATGCGATTGCGTCGGCATCCGCATCTCTTGCGGAGGAGGCGGTGGCTGGTGTCGGGACAGCATCGATGCAGCGTGGGCGTGTCCGCACACAAAGCATCGGCGCGGACAGCATCCGCGATATGGGGAATCTGCTCCGCAGGACATCTGCCGCGCCAACCGCGAATGTAACTGCCGTATCGGTCCTCACGGGAATCGGTGCGGCAGGCAGTCAGCACGCGGAAAAAGAGCCCGCACCGCATATCGGCGGCAACACGTTCATTTTTCAAAAGCCTGTGGAAACACCGTACCGCCATGCGCAGGCAATTCGAGAGGTGATGGAGGAGATGCTTTATGGAACATAAGCGCGATCTGATTCTGCGTTTGCAGCTCGGTGATCGGATCATCACCATCGGGGGCGTTACCTCACCCTATCGGTTGCTCGCATCCGGCTTTTCGGGCGGGGAAGGTGCGGAAGCGGTTGTTGAGACGATGGAGCAGGTACTGTCGGACGGCGACCTTGTACTGTCGCGCAGACTCGGCGGCAGAGACTTGGTTCTGCAGTTTGAAATTGCCGACTACGACAACCGCGACCGTTACCGCCGTGAGCTGCTGTCGTTCTTTGACCCGCATGCGGACGGGACTCTGACGGTGATACGTCGAGACGGAGATGGAAATACGGTGACGCGCAGCTGTGCCTGTATGCTGTCCGGGCGCATGACGATGACGCAGGAGCATCTCGGTGCGTATGTCCGTGTCCGCGTACCGCTGTACTGTCCCGATCCGTATTTCCACGCGGATGTCTGCCGTGTCGGTGCGGCACAGGATATCACACCGCTTCTGACCTTTCCCATGACCGTGACCGAGGAGACCGGTGCTGTGGGCGGTCTTGTACGCAATGACGATCTTCTGACGATTGTCAATGAGGGCGATGCACCGACGGGATTTGTCCTGTCTCTGCGTGCTGTCGATCACGGCGGTACGGCGGGCATGGTCAATCCGACCATCACGCGTGTCGAGGACGGTGCGTATATCAAAATTCTGACCGTGCTTGCCGATGGCGATACGCTGACGGTATCGACGGTACCGGGTGCAAAATACGTGCTGAAAAACGGCGAAAACGAGCTACGCTTCGACCGCGGCAGTACCTTCTTCCCGCTTCTGTGCGGAACGAATACACTGCGGATTTCCTCTGACGCGATGCTCGAGCCGCCCGATGCGGTGATTGCGTATCGGTGCAGATATTTTGGTGTGTGAGAGGGGCGGTTTGATATGACAGAACTCTATTTTCTCGACCGAACTCTGGCGGTTCTGTGCGGACCGATCGACCGCTTTGTATCGCTTACGTGGCAGGAGGCATACGGCGCATGCGGCAGCTTTACGCTCGTGCTCCCGATGGACGGTGACCTGTTTTCGGCGATCCTGGCCTCGGCCTATCTGGAGGTACGCGGCAGGCGGGGGCTTGGGCGCGTGGAAAAGGTGACCTATTCCGGCGGGGACAGCGGCGGTACGTTGACGGTATCCGGACGCATGGCGGAATCTCTGCTGTCCGACCGCATCATTCCGCGCCGCACGGTTGTATCGGGACCACTGTGCCGTGCTGTGGAAGCGGTGGTAGCGGCAAATGCGGGTTCTGATGCCGGTGCGCGTGCAATTCCCGGACTGACTGTCCGTGCGGCAGAGGAAATGACCGACGCGGACGGCAGTCCTCTGATGCTTGACGATCATGTGAACGGGCGGGCGCTGGACGAGTGGCTCTATGAGGTGCTCGGTGCGATTGGTGCATCGTACAGAATTGTGCCGGATTTTGACGCGGGAACGCTGGTATTTGAAATTTATCGCGGACTTGACCGTACGCAGAATCAGACGGAAAACGCTTTTGCTGTGTTTTCGGCATCGTTTTCCTCGGCAGGAGAGTTTCGGTTTGTGTCCGACAGCACCGACAGCCGCAATGTCGCTTACATCGCCGGTGAGGGTGAGGGAGATGACCGTGTGGAAGTGACGCTTGATCTGCGCACAAACCCCGATGAGCCGATGCGTGAGCTGTATGTCGATGCGCGTGATCTGCGCTCCGACGATGGAGAAACTGTTTTGAACGATGCGGAATATCGGGATCTGCTGTTATCGCGCGGCAGACAGAGGCTGTCCTCTCACGCGCATGTACTGACCCTCGGCGGCGCGGCGTCCTCGTATGTCGAGGGAGACAGCGGTGCGGCGGCAGAACTGTCACCCGCATGGGGAGAATCCCCTGTTCCTGTCGGCGGACAGTATACCTCATCGATGATCTGCGGGGTACATTATGCGCTCGGTGATCTGTGCGACATTGCAAGTGAGGCACTCGGTGCTGTCTGGTCGGAGCGTGTGACGGCGGTGACGTATATCTACGAGGGCAGTCATGTCCGCGTCGAGCCGCAGTTCGGAACCGCCTATCCCGATCTGCGCAGCTTTATCCGCAGAAATTACAGGAATGTGTAACGATAAACGAGTAAGTGAAACGATATACATATCGCACGGTATATGTAAATGTAAAACGATACACAAATCAAATAGAAAGGAACCCCGACAGGCAATGCCTCAGCTGACAGTGTTGCTCTCGGGGACAGGTAAAAACGATGAGTCTGAAAAGCGGTATTTTTAACTCCACGACCGTGGAAACAACGGAATCGGGACTTCTCCGCGGCAACAAGGCGGTCGATGCGGCTTTTTTTGCAGAGATGATGTCCGCGCTGTTTCAAACGGGCATTATCCGAAACGAAACCGATGACAGTTTTGCATCCACGGTGACCGACGGCACAATGAAGGTCATCACATCCCCCGGCAAGTGCTTCATCGAGGGCTATTTTGCCTACGATACGGCAAAGGAAACACGTACATTTTCCGTCGCACAGACCGACCGATGCACCGCACGTGTGATGCGTCTGGATACGGTTGACGGCAGCATCAAGGTGCTCTGGCGCGACTGTATCCGTCATGGCAATCTTCTGTTCTCCAAAGAGGACGGTACAGAGCTTCCGATCCGTTCGGGCGGTATTTACGACCTTGTCACCTGCGTCGTCGACATTCCCGCGGGAACAACGGCGCTGACCGACGGCATGGTCACCGATACGCGCGGCGATACTGCGCTGTGCGGGTTTGCAAAAACAATATAAAGCCATATAAAAACCACGCGAAAACGGGTTTTCCGTCCTCGCGTGGTAAACTGTTTTGATAGAAAATCAGAGTTCGTACTTTGCGGTCTTTTCCTTGAGGAAGTTGACAGCCAGTCCGATATCCGCTGCCGGGTCAGCACCGACTTCGCGTTCGATGGTCAGGTATCCCTTGTAGCCGATGTCAGCAAGTGCAGCCAGATATGCGTCGAAGTCGACGGAGCCCTGTCCGAGCGGAACTTCCTTGAAGTATTCCCAGATGGGCATGTCGCGCAGGTCGCCGCCGTCACCGCCCGTTGCGAAGAAGCCGTAGATCTTGTGGCGGTCGCAAGCCTTCAGATTGACGCCGTCCTTTGCGTGGGTGTGAACGATGTAGTCACGGAGCGTGTAAACTGCCTTGACCGGGTCATCTGCCGTGACCATAGCGAGGTTTGCAGGGTCGAGGTTGACGCGGACGCCCTTTGCGGACAGACCGTCGAGGAATTCCTTGAGCATATCAGCCTTTTCGGGACCGGTTTCGACAGCGAAGTATGCGCCGACGGAATCAGCGTATTCTGCGAGTGCATTGCATGCTTCCTGCATGATCTTGTAGGTGTCGTCCTTTTCATCCGGAACAACACCGATGTGCGTCGTGACAACCTTGGTGCCCATTTCGAGTGCCAGGTCAACGATGCGCTTGGACTTTTCGATCTTGATCTTGTTTTCCTCTGCCAGCTGGAAGCCGTGACCGCCGAGGTCGCCGCACAGTGCGGAAACTTCCAGACCGTTTGCCGCCAGAATCGACTTCTTTTCTGCAATCAGCGCAGGGGTGAGGTTCCACGGCGCCATCTCACCGTCAACGGCGTAAATCTGAACGCCCTGACCGCCGAGTGCGCGTGCCTTTTCAATGTTTTCGCGGAAGGTACCGAGCAGGGAGTCTGCCATGATACCGATGGAAAATCTGTTCATAAGTAGTATTCCTTTCATTTTGGATGTATTTTGGATGTATTCATTATAACATTTTCGGGCGAAAATGTCAATGGGCGGGAGGGCAGTTTTGTAAAGAACGCGGCGAAAAAGACGGATTGTAAAAATCAAACAAAAAACAAACGTGGTGCTTGACAGATATATGGAAATGTGTTATAATCGAGACAGAAACCTGATATAGAAAGGAAACTGTTTATGAAAAAGATCCTTTGTATCCTGCTGTCCTGTCTGTTTCTGCTCTGTGCCTGTGACGCGCCGCCGGATTCCCCGGTGTCTGACAACGACAGTATCGCCGCCGATGTGACCGACCCGTTTGCACCGTCGGAAACTGTGGAAGCTGTGGAAATTGATATGTCCGGTGCATATCAGCTTGTATCATTTGAGGTACCGGACAATTGTACGGCGACAGTACGCGCCGATAAAAATTATTTATTTCATGTCGGTGATACGATATATATATCGGCGACCTGCGAAGTGGACGATAAAACGAAAAAAAGCGTATATCTGCGTTATGATCTGAACGGAAACTATCTTGATATGCTGGATGTTTCGTTTATTTCTGATAACGAAACCATATTCCTGCCAAAGGAACAGAGAACCAGCGAAAAAGCAATTCTGCAGCAGACATTGTATCCGCTGGCAGACGGGAATTATTTTCTTGCTGTATACGACAGGGGGAAAAAAGAAGCGCGCCTGTATCTTTTAGACGGGATGGGGGCGATTCTGAAGGAATCTGCTCCGATTCTGCCGGATGGCAATCAGTTTTTTTCCTGTGCATCGTTTTATCTCGGCGAGGCGTATTTTCTGCTTTATAACCACATGGATTTGAACGGCTTCCGGTTATATGACCGTGATCTGAATCTCCTCGGTTATTTCGATACCAAAGAACCAATCTGGGATGCGTTTTTGTACGACGGGCTGCCTGTGGTTACGTTCCAGAACGGGCAGTGCATCATTTACAACGAAAAAACAAACACCTTTGATTCCGTGACTTTCCGCGAACAGACCGAAGCCTACAAACGCTCGGATGATATGCTGCACTTTGATGATGCCGTATATCTTGTCTGCGATGAGGCAGTTTATGTCCAGCGCGGCGGCGAGGAAAAGGTGCTGCTCGATTGGACAAACTCGTTTCTGAACAGTTCCTCTGTCGGTTTTCTGACAGCCTTTCCCGATGACCGTTTTGTTGTTGAATATGACAGTCTTCCCGAAAAAAACGATAACGCATGGGACATCTGCCTGCTTGTTCCCGTCGAAACAACGACAGTCACGCAACAAATTGTGACGTTGGCTGTCGTCGGTATTGAGCAGACGATGGGCGGCTCATACAACCTGATCTCGGATACGATCAACGACTTCAACCGCGAGAATACAACCTACCGGGTGGAATTGACCAATTATGATAAGATGTTTGCAAAAGAAAGCTTCGGCGGTGGTTTTGTGCCGAACTATCAAAAAGGTGCGGCGCAGTTTGAAGAAGACCTGCTTGCGGGCGTGAAGTACGATATGATTCTGTTCGGAACGAAATACGACGGTTTTTCCGATCTGCAGGACAAGGATATGTTTATGGACATCAGCGTCGCCGCAGAGGATGCCGATCTTCTGCCGTGCCTGCGCGGAACAGCGAGCAATACAGCACTGCCGTTATCCATGTCTGTCTCCACACTCGTTGCCGCCGATACCACCGTTTCCTCTGCCGCAGAGTTTACGTGGGAAACACTGTTTGCGCTGTATGAAGGACTTGGTGACGGGGAGACGCTGTTCTCCACCGATGTATCGGAGCAGCTGACGGTGACGATGCTGTCGGACTACATCGACATGGATGCCGCGGCCTGTACGCTTGATTCGCCCGACTTTGCCCGTGCGGCGGAGTTTATCACCGAGGTGCAAAAGGCAAAGAACAGCAAAGCGGCAAACCCGCTGTGCGATGGGAATCTTGGCAGTCTTGCCATGGGTGCCACAAGCTGTTTCGGTGATCCTGTGGGCAGTTTGCAATCGGGGGCACTGAAATTTCTGACTGTGAATCTCGATATGCTCGATTCGCTGATCTCGGTTCCGTATCTTTTTGCGGAAGCCGGTCTGAACCCTGTGTTCTGCGGTTATCCGACCAAACAAGGCGGTACGCTGTATGCAACCCCTCATGTGAACATGACCATTCCGAAAACTGCCCAAAACAAGGCGGGCGCGTATGCGTTTTTGCAGTATGCACTGTCAGATGCGGTGCAGTGCTCCGATCGGATGGCGGCAAGAGCAATGCCTGTCACCCGCGCCGCTTATGAGGAACAGATTCAGTCGGGCTATTTCTACATCCGGGTGTTTGCAGATGAGCTGACCAACTGGACACTGGAGGATTTCACCGAGGAGCCGCGCCAGCAGCATATGGGTCTTGCCGAGATTCATGTGACCGAGGAAGAGTGTGCGGCAATGATATCGTACTTTGCCGATACCACGGCGCACGGCATCTATGACAAAACCATCCGCGCCATTGTCGACGAGGAGCTGTCCGCCGCCGCCGCAGGTGTCCGCACAACAGAGGAAGCCGGAGCGATCATGAAGAACCGTATCTGGATTTATCTGAATGAATAAACGTATCAATAGAAAGAGGACATCCGCGTGGGTGTCCTCTGTTTTTGTTCTTTACTGCTCCAGCGCCAGAATTGCGTCAACCGTCTTGGTCATTGCTTTTTCCAATGCCGACATCTTCTTTTCGATGGTCGATGCGATTGCGCCGCCCTTGTAGATGGCATCGGCGATGGTCGTTTCGATGGAAGCCCAGGAGAAGATATTTGCGTTATCCATAACAACGGAATTCAGAATCAGGTCGAGCATACGCACAGACTGTGCATCGCGCGCATACTTATCGGTCAGGACGACATCAAAGTAAGCGGGCGTGAGGTTGTTCTTGGAATCGGCTGCCATGGCTTCTAAAATGAACGCGGTGTCGTTCGGGTTTGCATTGGTCGTCGGGATGGACAGGACATTGACGCACCAGCCGTCAGCGTAGCAGTGGTACGATTCCTGTGCCTCGTCGTACTTCGGCGGCGGCAGAATACCGATATCGACCTGACAGTCGCGCATCGTTTCGATGTGAACGAGAACCTCGGGTGCGAAGAGGACACGACCGTCCATGAAGTATTCGAGGTTGTCGGGGTGGTGACCGTTTGACAGACCCGTATCGCCGGAGGTGGAGATCGACGGCAGTCCCGCGATCTTCTCGGAAATGCCTGTCATGACAGAGATTGCCTTTTCCGTGCCGCACAGCGCGTAGGGAATGTCGTCGGCATTCTTGCCCGTCATCGTATTACCGGAAGCAAAGTAGAGTACGGCACCCAGCTGGGTCTGTGCCATGGTACCGTAACGGTCGGCGTCACGGGAATAGGTGTTGTCGCCGTTGAGGTCGTACAGTGCGCCCTCGGACAGCTCGATATACTTATCGAGCGTCCACTTGTTTGCTTCAACGAGGTCATAGGGGTTTTCCATATCCAGATCGCGGATGATGTCCTTGTTGAAGAAGAAGATACGCGTTGCCTTGTTGTCGATGATGAAGATGTCACCGGTTGCATAATACTGCTTGTTTGCAATGGAGAGGGACGCGTTGGTCGACTGTGCCCACCATTCGCGGGACAGATCGATGTGTTCAAGTTCATTTAAGTCGTACAGCATACCGTCAACCGACAAAGCACCTGAGTCGTAAACGTCGCAGACGATTGCTTCAAAGGAATTGTCGCCGGCGGTAATCAGCTTTTTCAGTTCGGTGGTGACCGTTTCAGTCTTGCTTTCGATGGCGTTGAGCGTGATGTTGTAGGTGTCCTCGATGAACATCGTACGCTCATAGATTGCATCGTTGATCTGTTCACCGTCTTCCTCGTGGGAATAGAGGTCAGACGCCGACCAGACATTGTCGTAAATGCGTCCGTAGAACATGAACTCGCGTCCGCCGAAGTCCTTTTCCGGCAGATCAGCCTTGACGCGGGGTGCTTCCGTGACCGCTTCCACGACCGGGGCGGTATCGGCTTTCGTTTCGGTGGATGCTGCGGGTGTATCGCCGCCGCAGGAAACCAGAGATGCTGCAAGCAAAGAAGTCAGTAAAAGTGCTGATGTCAGATGGTGGTGTTTCATGACAGTTCTCCTTTTTTTCAATGGTTAATTGGTTTCGTATTCTTCAAAGAATGTAAAGACCTTTTCCATCTTCTTGTCGAAGGCCTTATGATTCTTTTCATACATGGAAGCGATATCGGCGGACTTCTGCTGCATCAGCATCTGCATCCAGAATGCGGCACCGTCGGTATTGCCGAAGACGTAGCCGAAGTCAAAGATACGTCCCGCAAGGATCAAATCCAGAATGGCAATGGAGGTTTCGTCACGGGTACCCTTGTTCTTCAGTACGATATCATAATAGGTGGGAATGGTCTGTTTATAGCTTTCGGCGTTGAGTGCTTCCGTGATGATGCCGACAAAATCGGGATCGGAAACGGTGATCGGTACCGCCATACCCTCATGACCGCCGTCAACCATCGTATAATATCCCTCCTGTGCCTCATCCCACTTGGGATACGGGATAATGCCGTAGTCGGTTTCAAAGTCGCGCAGGGAGGTAGCGGCGGAGTCGAAGACTGACGGATGGAACAGGGTCTGATTGGAGATGAACATCGTGCCGGGAATTGCCCATTCATCAATGGTGGTGGTGACAAAGGAGCCCTGCGTGTTCCAGCACAGCTCATACATCTGCTCATAAATTTCCACGACATGGCTGTTGTAGTAGTCAAGCAGAATGGTGCCGTCCGCCTGCTTCTTGCCGAGCTTTTCGCCGAATGCCCAGAGGAAGGCGTTGACGTTGGAGAATGCGGGCATGGTAAAGCCGTACAGATCCTGCTGGTCCGCCTCGCCGTTGCCGTTGAGGTCACGGTATACACTCTTGGTCAGCTCCGTCATCTTGTCAATGGTCCATGCGCCGTTGTCCACAAGTGCATACAGATCCTCGATGTCGTAGTCCGATGCGATCTGCTTGTTGAAATAGACGCAGTAGGTAGATGCAACCGTCGTCAGGGCAAAGTCACCCATTGCAAGGAAGCATTTGCCGTCATAGGTCAGGTCTTCCACGGTGGAGGAAGAGTACCATGGCTTGTCAAAGTTGATGTGCGGCAGATCGTACCAGTTGTAATACAGAGAATCGCAGACGGCATTACCGGCGAATACGATATGTCCCGAAAACAGCTGATAGGCATCGTCACCCGCCATAACAGTGTTCCTGAGCTGCGGAATCAACTGATCCTCAGAGAAAACATCCGCCTCCAGTACGATGTTGAAGCGTTCTGTGACAGCGGCATTGCGGTTGAAGATGGCATCGTCCATGACATCCCCCGTCTGCTCCTCCATCAGATAATAGTCCACACAGGCGTCATCGCCCATGATGCGGAACGTGCGTCCGCCATAGTCAACGGTTTCCAGATCGTCGGACACAAGCTTACGTGCTTCCAGCGAGTCGAGCTCTTCGGTAACGGCTGCTGTGTCGGCGGTGGTGTCAGCGTCGGTTCCGGTCGGTGTTGTGCCGGTATCACCGCCGCAGGAAATCAGAGATGCTGCAAGCATAGATGTCAGTAAAAGTGCTGCTGTCAGATTGATATGTTTCATTGATAAGGCTCCTTTGTTTATATTGGGGATGTATGCGTCAGAACCCGGAAACTTATCCGAGCTCGTATTCTTCAAAGAATTGAATGGCTTTTTCGATGCGCTTGTCGTACGGCAGGTGCTTCTTTTCATAGTAGGATGCAATGTCTGCGGACTTCTGTTCAACGAGATACTGCGGCCAGAACGCGGCGCCGAATTCGCCGAAGACGTAGCCGAAGTCGAAGACACGTCCCTCAAAGATCATGTCAAGCATTGCAACGGACTGCTCATCGCGCGAGCCTTTTGCCTTGAGGACAACGTCATAGAACGTCGGGACGGTGCGTTTGTAGCTCTCTGCATTGAGTGCTTCGACGATCATGCCGACAAAATCGGTGTCCCCGACGGACAGCGGAATCGCAAGTCCTTCGTGACCGCCGTCGACCATCGTGTAGTAGCCCTTTTGCGCTTCATCCCACTTCGGATAGGGAAGAATGCCGTAGTCCGTCTCAAAGTCACGCAGCGCGGTTGCGGCGACCTTGAACGTGTTGGGCTGGAACAGAACCTGATTGTTGAGGAACATGTCAAACGCGATGTTCTGCGTGTTGGTGCCGGTGGGGCTGTCGAGATCCATATACGTACCCTCGGTGTTCCAGCAGAAGTCGATCAGCTTCTGATAGACTTCGATGACGTGATCGTTGAAGTAGTCCATGACAATGGTGCCGTCCGCCTGCTTCTTGCCGAGCTTCTCGCCGAACGCCCAGAGGAACGTGTTGACGGGAGAACGCGGCCACATGACAAAGCCGTAGAGGTCCTGCTCGTCCTCCTTGCCGTCACCGTTGAGATCGCGGTATACCTGCTTTGTGTATTCGGAGAGGGTGTCAATCGTCCACTTGCCTTCGTTGACAAGCTCGTACATATCGGGCAGGTCGTAATCGGCGGCAATCTGCTTGTTGTAGTAGATACAGTAGGTCGAGTCGACGGTGGACAGCGCAAAGTCACCCATGGCGAGGAATGCCTTGCCGTCGTAGGTCAGGTCCTCCACGGTCGACTGCGACCACCACGGCTTGGAAAAGTCGATGTGCGGCATGTCGTACCAGTTGTAATAAATACCCTGTCCGACAGCGTTGCCGGCGTAGATGATGTGTCCTGCAAACAGCTGGTATTCGTCATCCCCTGCCATGACGGAATTTTTGAGCGTACCCGTCAGACGACCTTCTTCAATGACATTTGCTTCGATGACCACATTGAAGCGTTCCGAAACGACGGCATTGCGGAGAAAAACGGAATCGTCGAGGACATCACCGGTTTCCTCCGGGATGATGTAATAATCCTCATACTCTTCGTCACCGAGAATGCGGAATGTTCTGCCGCCGAAGTCCGTGTCTTCCAGACCGTCATCAACGAGCATACGCTGCTCCAGCGCGTCAAGCTCTTCCGTTACGGCGGATGTTTCGATGACCGCACCGGAATCGGCGGGAATATCTTTCATATCGGTGGGGGTGTTGTCGGCGGTATCGCCGCAAGAAATCATGGCTGCCGACAGGGTGGATGCCAGCAGAAGAAGGGTAATGGCTCTTGTGTGTTTCATGACAGAAGTCTCTCCTTGAATTGATGTTTTGTTACCTCTAATTATAGTATACTTTCCTCCGGTTGTCAAGTGCGGCACGGGAAAATGTGAGAGAAATGATAAAAGCCAACCGCTTTGTTTTGGCGGTTGGCAAGGGGTTATTGGGCGGGGGTATCGTCTGTTTGCTGTGCGGCATATTCGTCGGCAAACTGCTTTTGCTGCTGCTCTTCCAATTCAAGCATATAAGCGTCGACACCGATTTCATCAGCACGTCCGGTGCGGTTCTCGATCAGTTCACGGATGTCATGAAGCAGATCGTCTTCCGTGCGGTCATCCTGTATGCGGTCGCGGGTGTACCAGACTGTGCCGTCTGTCAGTTCATACAGATAGGAACGGCCGGAATTTGCGTAAACCGCTTCATTTTCAAGATATTCGTCCGTCAGAAACATCAGATAGGTTTTGCCGACCTCCATCGGAATGGCATTGAGCTGTGAGGACAGAATGTATTCGTTTTCAGCATAGGAATCGCGGTCAAGATCACGCAGCTTGTTGTACCGCTTCCGCGCCTGTTCCTTTGCATAGGATGCGGGTATGATGCCATTGCCCGATGTGACGCTGACCGTATCTCCGACCGCAAGCCGTTCATTGACGTCCATCAGGATATCGAGGATATAAACCTCAAACGTAATGGAAGGGTCGCCGAACAGCGTCACCTTCATATCCTCCGTCGACAGGATCTTTGCGATCACGACCTGCGTGGACATTTCCGCAACGGTTTCGGGTGCGTCAATGTTGACTGCGCTGTAGCCGATCTGTTCTCTGGAACCGTATTCCGCGACAATGATGCGCTCCGGGACGGTGGTTTCCGTTGTCGGAGGGGGATCCGATTGTTCGGTCTGCGCGGTGCAGGCGCATGTCATACAGAGCAGAAGCAATGCCAGCAGAAAAGATGAGAATGATTTCATGTCGGTGTCCTCCGTTTCCTGTTATGTACGGTATCTACAATTATTGTATCACAGCAAACTATACTTGTCAAGCCGAAAACGGAATTGTCGGCGAAAATTCTTGACATTTCTCTCAAAATCCGCTATAATAAAACCATCCAATACCTGAAAGGACGAATACTGTCATGACCGAAACCACCGCCATGATTTTCAATATCCAGCGCTTCTCCGTGGACGACGGACCCGGTATCCGCACCACCGTCTTCTTCAAGGGCTGTCCGCTCTCCTGTATCTGGTGCCATAATCCCGAATCGCATCGCCGCGAGCCGGAGCTGATGTACAACGCGCAGAAGTGTATCTCCTGCGGCGCATGTTCCACTGTCTGTGACCACGGCGGACATACCTTCGACCAAGCCCATGCGCATACCCTTGACCGCACAGACTGCATTTCCTGCGGCGCATGTGCCGGCATCTGCCCGACAAAGGCCGTCGAGATGGCAGGGCGCGAGGAAACCGTGGAGAATATCCTAAAGGAAGTTCTCGCCGATAAGATTTTCTATGAGCAGTCCGGCGGCGGTATGACTGTCTCCGGCGGGGAACCGCTCTATCAGCCGACCGCAGTCACAGCACTCTGCCGGGCAGCCAAGGAAGCCGGTCTGCATGTCGCCATGGAAACCTGCGGCTTTGCATCGTCATCTGTTGTACGCGAGGTCGCTCCATGGGTCGATCTGTTCCTCTTTGACTATAAAGCGCCCGCCGATAGCCATGAAAAGCTGACAGGTGTGCCGCAGAAGCCGATTTTAGATACGCTGGCGCTTCTGGCAGAGCTTGGAAAAGACGTTATCCTGCGCTGCCCGATCATCCCGGACTGCAACGATACCGACGGTCACTTTGCCGATATCACAGCCCTTGCAAAGCGCTATGACAACATCAGAGAGGTTCACCTTGAGCCTTATCACCCGCTCGGTATCTCCAAGCTCGAACAGCTCGGACGTGCAGTCACCTACGATAACCGTACCTTCCTCGATTCCCATACGCTGCAATCCCGCTGTGAGCAGATGACAGGGCAGTGCGGCAAGACGGTACGGATTTCCTGAAAATGAGAAATGAGCAGGCAGCTGCAATGAACCTGTAGGGCGGGGGCTTGTCTCCCGCCGCCAAGGGAGAACAACATCACAATTCCGTATAACAAATGGTGGAAAAACCTTTTTTTCTGTATTTTCCGTTATCAAAATTGCTGCGTTACGGCGGGAGACAAGCCCCCGCCCTACAGATACAGGGACACGTCTGCGTTAGCGATTACGGTCATCAAAACCTCGCGTTGACAGTATTGCCATCATCGGGGACGGTTGGGACGTGCGACCCCGTACAGACACAGTGTAACGCATGTAAATCGTTACACTGTACCATTTCCGTGAAAACGCCCAAAAAATGCAGAAAAAATCGAAAAATTTCTTTTGGAAATTTGAAATACCCCATTGACAAAATGCGCAATTTCGGGTATAATTTAGAAATGAATGATTGCTTGTGGGAAAGGAGCGATTTACCATGCTGCTCGATATGACACAACTTCTCGGCGGTGCGGTGGATCGGCTTGATTTTTCCTATACGCTGACAGCAGATCGTGTTCCGTATGAGGGTGCGCCCTGTACGGAGGACGGAGATATTGCCGATGTGCAGGTGACAAAGGACAACGGTGAGGACGAGGGTATTTACCCCATCGTGTTCGATGACGTTGTTGTTTTGGCTCCTGTTGCGGTGACAGGTTCGGTTGTCAACCGTGCCGGATACATCACGCTGACGGCGGAGGCGAGCATGTCATACAGAACCCACTGCGCAAGATGTCTTGCGGAGGTGGAGGATACCGTTCGCTTCCTGTGCGAAAAGACGGTAGCCGACGAAAAAGGTCTGCTGCGTCTGGAAAACACGGAAAACGACGACTATGTACAGATCAAGGGTGGAAAGCTTGACCTCGACGCACCGATCTGCGACGAGATTCTCCTTGGCTTTCCGATGCGTATTCTCTGCTCGGACGACTGCAAAGGCCTGTGTGCCGGATGTGGTGCCGATCTGAACCGGGAGGCGTGCCGCTGTACAAAGAAAGAAGTTGACCCGCGTCTGGCAAAGCTGGCAGCACTGCTTGCGGAAATGCCCGACGATGAGGAATGACGGAAACGGAAGGAAGCTTGAATTCCGACCGACGGCATCCGTACCAATCAATAAAAAAAACTACCGGGATATAAAGGGAGGACAAACGAAATGGCAGTACCGAAGAAAAAAGTATCCAAAGCAAGAAGAGACAAGAGACGTTCCAATGTTTGGAAGCTCGACCTGCCGGGCATGGTAAAGTGCCCCAAGTGCGGCGAATATAACCTCGCACACCGCGTTTGCAAGAACTGCGGCACCTACGACGGCAAGGTTGTCATCGAAAAGTAATTTTCAAACGACAGAAAACACGGGACTGAACACGGACAGGCAATGCCTGTTTGCCGTACAGTCCCGCTTTTCATGAACAGGAAAGGAGAACTCCCATGGTAACGATCACCGCAGTCACACCCGGAACACTCGCCGCAAAGAAAGGGATTCTGCCGGGCGATATTCTGATCTCCGTCAATGAACACGAGATCAACGATGTACTGGATTACCGGTTTTATCTGACAGAGAAACAGCTGACCCTGCTGCTCCACCGCGGACCGGATCTGGTTACGGTCAAGCTGCGCAAACAGGAATATGAGGACATCGGACTGGAATTTGAGACGTTTCTGATGGACAAGCAGCACGCCTGCAAAAACAAATGTGTGTTCTGCTTCATCGACCAGAATCCGCACGGCATGCGTGACGCGGTCTACTTCAAGGACGATGACTCGCGCATGTCGTTTCTGATGGGCAGCTACGTCACGCTGACCAATCTGACAGACACCGATGTCGACCGCATCATCGAAATGCATATGTCGCCCATCCATGTCTCCGTGCATACAACCGATCCCGAGCTGCGTGTACAGATGATGAAAAATCCGCGATCCGGCGAGGTTCTTTCGTATCTGCGCCGCTTTGCCGATGCCGGGATTGCGCTCGAGTGTCAGATTGTCCTGTGCAAGGATATCAACGACGGGGAACACCTGACCCGTTCCATGCGCGATCCCTGCACCTATCTTCCCGCACTTTCCACCTGCTCTATCGTCCCCTGCGGTCTGACCGACCATCGCGCGGGACTGTGTCATATCGAGCCGTTTACCGCAGAGGACTGTGCCGCGGTACTTGACCGTGTCGCGGAAATTCAGAACGAATGTGTTGAAAAATACGGCAGACCGGTGTTCTACTGTTCGGACGAGTTCTATCTCAAATCCGGCAGAGAATTTCCCGATGGCGCATTTTACGAGGACTACGCGCAGATTGAGAACGGTGTCGGCATGATTCCGTCGATGCGCGATGAATTTGACTTCCGCATGGAAGACCTGACCGATGAGGAGCGCGCGGTGTGCCGTGAAGTCTCCGTTGCAACAGGCCGTGCCGCGTATCCGTTTTTGTCCTCGCTGTGTGATTGTCTGATGCGCGAGATCCCCGCCTTGAAGATTCATATTTATCCGATTGAAAACCGGTTTTTCGGTAAAAATATTACCGTTGCAGGTCTTGTCACGGGCGGCGATCTGATCGCGCAGATCAAAGGAAAGCCGCTTGGTGAGACGCTGTGCATCCCATCCGTCATGCTCCGTCATGAGGGCGATTTGTTCCTTGATGATGTTTCCGTTGCGGATGCGGAAAACGCACTCGGTGTACCGCTGACGGTGGTCGACTGCGCTTACGGCGCCGATGCGTTCGTCGATGCGCTTCTTGGAATTTGATTTTTTACAGCGGCGGTTTGCTCCCGTCCGTTGTCACATCCCACAAATATCGCGTTATCGTGTTGTATAACTTTACCAAAATCATTGGCAAAACCGACCAATCCCTTTCTTTGGGTTCATAAATATTTCATATTTCGTTCAATTCTGTTTCAAATCGGTTTGCTATAATATATAAGATAAATTCTGAAAATAGGAGATGAAACACCATGTCCAAACCCGTGGCAGCGATTGTCGGTCGTCCGAACGTCGGCAAGAGCACCCTGTTCAATAAACTGGCGGGCACGCGCGTATCCATCGTCGAGGATATCCCCGGCGTTACCCGTGACCGCATCATATACGAAATCGAGTGGAATGGCCGTGCGCTGACCATCATCGATACCGGCGGTATTGAGCCGAAATCCGATGATATCCTGCTCTCCCAGATGAAGACGCAGGCACAGATCGCCATCGATATGGCAGACGTCATTCTGTTCATGGTCGACGGCAAGCGCGGTCTTGCTCCCGAGGACGTTGACATCGCGATGATGCTCAAGCGTTCGGGCAAGCCGATCATTCCGCTGGTCAATAAAATCGATACGATCGGTGATCTGCCGATGGAATTCTATGAGTTCTACGAGCTCGGCTTTGAAGAAGACCTGATTCCGCTGTCGTCTCTGCACGGTACAGGCTCGGGCGACCTTCTGGATCGCGTACTGGAGCTGTCCCCGTCTGATGAGGATGTCGAGGGCGATGAGGACTATATCAAAGTCGCCGTCATCGGTAAGCCCAACGTCGGCAAATCGTCCATCGTCAACCGCCTGACCGGTGAGGAACGCTGTATCGTCGCCGATATGGCAGGCACGACGCGCGATGCCATCGATACCAAGTTCGAAAACGAGCACGGCAAGTTCATCTTCATCGACACGGCAGGTATCCGCCGTCAGTCGAAGGTTGAGGACCGCCTTGAAAAGTTCTCCGTGCTCCGTGCCAAAATGGCTGTTGAGCGTGCAGACGTCTGTCTCATTATGATCGACGCCGAGGAAGGCATCACCGAGCAGGACGAAAAGATCGCAGGTCTGGCACACGATGCGGGCAAGGCATCCATCATCGTCGTCAACAAGTGGGATGCCATCGAAAAGGACAATTCCACGACCAAGCAGTTTACCGAGAAAATTTACCAGTCGCTGGCGTATATGCAGTATGCGCCGCTGTCGTTTGTTTCTGCAAAGACCGGTCAGCGCACGGATAAGCTCTTTGAGCAGATTGTATCGGTCTACGGTCAGTCTGTCATGCGTATCTCCACCGGTATGCTCAATGACGTGCTTGCCGACGCAACCGCACGTGTTCAGCCGCCGTCCGACAAGGGCAAGCATCTGAAGATTTACTACTGGACCCAGCAGTCCATCAAGCCGCCTACATTCGTTATTTTCTGCAACGATGCGGAGCTGTTCCATTTCTCCTATCAGCGGTATCTGGAAAACCAGCTGCGCGGTGTCTTCGGCTTCCACGGTACACCCATTAAGTTCATCATCAGACAAAAGGGTGATGATTGATGCATACAGCGGAATCGATGGGATTGTTTTACAATGAAGTTGCATCTGCGTATCCCGTTTCCGCTATTCCCCCTCGCTTCCCCGAATAAACAGAAAAGGAAAAAACTACCGTGTCTGAAATTTTAACCAAAGGACTCTTCGGTGTCCTGTTTCTTGATAACGCAGAAGCATCTTCCACGGGCGTTCTTGCGCTGTATGTCGCGCTGGCGTGTCTTCTGCCTGCCGTCATCGGCTATCTGCTCGGCTCAATCAACACCGCTGTGCTGATTTCCAAGACCTTTTACCGCGAGGATATCCGTACCAAGGGCTCCGGTAATGCCGGTTCGACCAATATGATGCGCAACTACGGACGAGGTGCTTCTGTCGCCACGCTGATCGGTGATATGCTCAAAACCGTAATTTCCGTCGGTATCGGTGCGCTGCTTGCGGCAGAAGCCGGCATGTATATCGCGGGTCTGTTCTCCGTCATCGGTCATGTTTTCCCCGTATTCTTCGGATTCCGCGGCGGAAAAGGTGTCGCAAGTGCTGCGGCTTTGATTCTGTGTACCGAACCGATTGCGTTCCTCATTCTGATTTTCATGTTCATCTGTATCGTTGCGGCAACCAAATTCCTGTCGCTTGGTTCGATCATGTGTCTGATGATGTATCCGCTCGTGTTCAACCGCGTGTATATGCTCATCCGTGATCCTGCCGGCGTGCCGTTCATTCCGACGCTCGTGTCGTTCCTTCTGATGGTACTGATCGTTGCCAAGCACAAGGACAACATCCAGCGCCTGCTCAAAGGCACGGAAAGCAAGTTTGCCATCAAAAAGAGCGTCAAGGCGCCGACCGCGAAGGAAGGTACTGCTTCCGCTGACGAGGAAAGCAAATAAATAGATCTGACCATGAAAAAGATTCTTGTTTTTGTTCTCGCCTGCGCCATTGCCGTTGTCGGACTGCTGTTCTCGGAACTCAAGCAAGGGGCACTGGAAGACGCGGACTTTGTCGATACACAGATCAAGCTGATCCCGGAAAGCATCGATGAGAATTCCGATGCGGTCATTCTGACAGAAGAGGAAATTACATACGGCGAGGAATACTACACCGTTGATGTGGTCGCGTATTACCTTGCCGAATACGATGAGCTTCCGCCCAATTACATGACGAAGAAAGAAGCGGAGCAGCTTGGCTGGATTGCCGCAGAAGGCAACCTCTGGGACGTTGCACCCGGAGCCTGCATCGGCGGTGACCGTTTCGGCAATTATGAAGGACTGCTTCCGAGAGACGGCGATTACACCGAATGTGACGTCAACTATTTTGGCGGCTATCGCGGCGGCGAGCGTCTTGTCTACGACACAGAAGGCAATATCTGGTATACCGCAGACCACTACGAAACCTTTGAACAGTTATATCCGCAATAATCCATCCATTTTCAGCAAACACCCACGAAAGGTATCCAAAAAGCAAACACCCATGAAAGACATCCTTATCAACTGCGAAAAACTGCGCTCCCGCAAGGTACTGCACGACTACCTCGAACGTGAGCTTCTCCTGCCCGACTATTACGGACGCAACCTCGATGCTCTGCACGACATTTTAAGCGGCTTCAATAAAACGGGTGCCGTAACCTTCCATATCATCAACCGCGAAAAACAGTCCTCCCGCATGGTGACATTGTATCAGGCGATGCTCGATATGCTCACCGATCTCGGACGCGAAAATCCCAATATCGGTGTTGTGGAGGAGTAAGGCGGTGAATGACGGTTACCCATCGGATATGCGCGATCGTCAAAATTTGTAGGGACAGGTGTTCCCGACTGTAGGGACAGGCGTTCCCGACTGTCCCGATAATTACATAGGGACAGTCGAGGACGCCTGTCCCTACATCATACCGAAAACGCCCGTCAGTTCCTCCAAAAATCTACAAAACCTATTGAAAAACCAACCCATCTGTGTTAAAATATAAGAAGAAATCAAAAAGGAAGTAATCACTGCATGGCAGAACTTTATACTTATGTGGCAACATGCCTGTTCGGTCTGGAAAAGTTCGTCGGCGAGGAAATCGATGCGCTCGGTTATGAACGCATTTCCACCATCGACGGACGCGTAACCTTCCGCGGCGACATTTCGGCGATTGCGCGATGCAATCTGTGGCTGTCGTGTGCGGAACGTGTCTATCTGCAGATGGGACAGTTCAACGCCTTCACCTTTACAGAGCTGTTTGACGGCACAAAGAACCTGCCGTGGGAGATGTGGATCGGCGAAAACGATGCATTCCCCGTCAAGGGTCACTCGATCAAAAGTCAGCTTTTCTCGATTCCCGACTGCCAGTCTATTGTCAAAAAGGCGATTGTCGAGCGTCTGTCCGCGCAGTACGGCGTTTCGTGGTTTTCCGAGGACTGCACCAAATATCAGGTCGAGTTCTTCATTTTGGACAACCGCGCAACCCTGATGATCGACACCTCGGGAGCACCGCTTCATAAACGCGGATACCGTCCTGCCGCAGGTGCCGCACCGCTGCGGGAAACGCTTGCCGCCGCAATGGTTCGTATTGCCAGACCGCGTGAGGACGTGCTGTTCTGGGATCCGTTCTGCGGCTCGGGCACGATTGCGCTCGAGGCGGCACTGTATATGACCAAGACAGCACCGGGTCTGAACCGTTCCTTTGTCTCCGAGGACTTTATGGATATTCCCGTCGATGTCTGGACAAAGGCACGCGAGGAAGCACGCGACCTTCAGAACATGAACACGACATTTGAAGCGTGGGCATCCGATATCGACCGCGATATGGTACGCACGGCACAGGACAATGTTGTCCGCGCAGGGATGCAGAAGATCGTGCGCACATTCCAGCATGATGCACTCCGCATTACCACGGGCGGCAGACGCGGTACGATTGTCTGCAATCCGCCGTACGGTGAACGGCTCATGGACGAGCAGTCCGCTTTTGCGCTTTACCGCGCGATGGGACGCCATTTTGCAACGCTGGACCGCTGGCAGATCTACATTCTGACCTCGGATGAACAGTTTGAGTTCCATTACGGCCGCCGCGCCGATAAGATCCGCCGCCTTTATAACGGCATGATCAAATGCGGCTATTATCAGTTCTTCAAAAATCCGCAGTTTTCCAACGACAAACGCCAAAGTTTCCCGAGAAAGGATGGATCAAAGAAATGAAAGCACGTACCGCTTGTGTACTCCCCCTGATCTTTGTTCTGATTTTGACGCTGACAGTGACCGCTCTGCCGGTTTCGGCGGCGATTGATCTGCGCGGTGTTATGGATGCGCATGCGTATCAGAATACCGCAATTTCCGAAACGGCGATTCTGCCGTACCGTGTCTATCTGCCCGATGCGATTGCCGCCGCGTTCCCGAAGAGCGCCGACAATGTAGTCCCGGTCGAGGATGAAGCACCTGTGGATCCCGATGCGCCCGTCGATGAGGACGCGCCGACGGAAAATGCGCCTGCCGACGATGCTCCCGTCATTGAAATTCCGCAGGATCGCAAATATGGTCTTTTGATCTGGCTGCATGATGAAGATCTGTGCGGCGATGACAACGTCTCCCATATCGCAAACGATGCAAAGAACGGTCTGATGAACGCCTTCCTCACAGGAGCTAACGCATCCGAGTATATCATCCTCGCGCCGCAGTGTCCCAAGGGAAATACGTGGACCGCGAACAACAATCTCTATCTGAATCTCCTGCTTGATCTTGTCAAAAATCATGTCATGCAGCTGCCCATCGATGAAAGCCGGATTCTGATCGGCGGCATTTCCATGGGTGCAACGGCAGGCTATGAACTGATCGAAATGCAGAAGGATGCGGGTATGATCCCGATCTCCGCGGCATATCTCGTTGCCGGAACGACCGATTTTACGATCAGCAATGATCTGGAAGCCAAGGTCTTTGAGACAACCAAGGTCTATGCGTTCCTCTCCGAAAACGATACAGTCACACCGCCCGATTCCGTCCGTAATCTTGCGGATCTCGTCAACACCGGATATGAGGACGTCCAGGATTTCACGTATGCCGTATATCCTGAGCTCGGTCATGAAATCTGGCACCAGGCATTTGCCGAACAGGCGCTGATGGAAGCATTCCTTTCGACCAATGCGCCTGTCGCAGAACCAGAACCTACACCCGTGGAATCCGAAACCGAAGCGGTCGATACCGATATTCCCGTTGTTGAACATCCCATTGAGGTTGTTCCTCAAGAAACCGCACCTGTGACCGATGATGTTCAGACCCCGCCCACGATTGCAGGTGTGGAAATCACCTCCGAGATGATCGCTTATACCATCATGGCGGCGGCAGGCATCATCGCAGTCGTCCTGCTGATTACAGGTCTTGTCAAGAATAATAAGGTTAGATAACTATGGTATTAAAAAATACAGAATCCACGATTGCCTACCGCTGTCCGCACTGCGGTTCGGGCATTCTCGCCATGGTCGGTGTGTTCGCGCTGTCCGGCGATATGATTAAGCTCAAATGCGACTGCGGACACTCGGAGCTGCTCATTCAGAAGTGCGGCGACGGAAAAATCCGTCTGACCGTCCCCTGCATGTTCTGCCCGAAGCCCCACCAGTATGTCCTCTCCCACGCGGCGTTCTTCGATCAGAGCATCTACTCCATCCCCTGCGGCATGACCGGTGTTGATATCTGTTTCATCGGTCACAAGGACGATGTGCTGTCTGCCCTTTCCGACAACGAAAAGCAGCTGCTCGATATGCTCAAAGAAGCAGGATACGGGGACGACGCATCGATTGCCGATCTGCTCCGCGACGAATCGGAGGACGATGACGAAACGTATTACGACGACGTCAACTTCACCGACAACCACATCTACGATATGGTGCTGTTCGTCGTGCGTGAGCTGGAAGCCGATGATAAAATCGTCTGCCGCTGTACCGAGCGCGGAGAAACGGGCGAATACGATATCGTCTGTGACCGCGACGAAATCTATGTTTCGTGTTCCCGCTGCGGTGCCAGACGCGAAATCCGCTGCAACGGCTCCATGTCCACACAGGCATTCCTCGATATCGATTCTCTGATTCTGGAAGGCATGTTTGCAGACGAGTAATCTTTAAGGTTTACCCACTTTGATATTCAATAATGTAGGGACAGGCGTCCCCGACTGTCCCGATAGATGTCAGATCAAGGACAGGTGTCTCCGCCTGTCCCTACAATGAAAATAAGGATGAACGATATGGACAACAATGTGATTTCCATCAGCGGCAGACGCGAGGTCTTCTGGGATGATTATCTCGTGGATACCGAGCGTACCACCGCGCGGCACAGACTGATTCCGCCCGTCAAAGGCGAATCTGTTTTTGTGTTCGACCGCGCGGATGAAAGACATTCCATCAGTTATCCGAATGTTGTCAGAGACAACGACGGCTATAAGCTGTATTATATCACCTTCGACCCAAGTATGGCACAACGTCGGTATAAGCTTCATGTGATCGAAAGCAAGGACGGCAGCAGCTGGACACGCCCCATGCTCGATTTGTTCCCGGATGAAGATGGGAACTGCACCAATGTCGTGATTGACGGGCTGGACGACAGCTCCCTGTGCGTCTTCTACGATACCAATCCTGCCTGTCCCGGGGACGAACGCTATAAGGTTCTCTCCATGGTGTTCCGTGACCGCAAGCTGGATATCCGCACGCTGTGGTGCTATGCATCGGGTGACGGCTATCATTTTGGAAAGCCGTATTACGTCACGGACAAGGGGCGCTTTGACTCGCTGAACCCGTTCTTCTGGAAGGACGGCAGATATTACGGCTATGTCCGCGACCTGCATTGGGTGAACGGTGACTGCGTCCGCGATGTCCGCATGATTACCTCCGAGGATTTTGTCAATTGGACGGAGCAGGTACCGCTGCAGTATGACGACGGATTTGACTATCAGATGTATACCAATAACGTCATGATCGATCCGCGCGCACCACACATGACCATCGGATTCCCGACACGGTATGTCGAGCGCAAAACATGGACGTACAACGACGATCAATTTGCCAGCCGCGATACGAAGCTGCGTGCCAGCAATTCCATCGAAGACCGATTTGCACGGGCGACCACCGATGCGATGTTCATGTGCAGCCGCGACGGTGTGCATTTCCACCGGTACACGGAAGCCTATATGACGCCGGGGTTGGAGGACGCATACAACTGGATCTACGGCGATTGCTATCTCTCCTATCCGCTTGCGGATACCGGCGAGCATACCTACTCCCTGTATAACGTCGAAACGGGCATCGGCTCAGAAAAGCCAGCGGTTCTGCGGCAGTATGCCGTGCGAAAAGACGGTTATGCCTGTCTGGAAGCGGACAGGGAAGAGCGGTACGTCGTGACCAAGCCCTTTGTCTTTGTCGGAAGTGCTTTGCATCTGAATTTCTCCACCTCAGCCGCAGGTTACATTTATGTGGATGTGCTCGATGAGAACGGCGGCAAGCTGTCGGACGGCGAGAGCTTTGAGGCGTTCGGCGACACCACCGACCGCGAAATCCGTTTTGCCGACGGCAGTGATTTTGCCGCGTATGCAGGAGGGGTCATCCGTCTGCGGTTCCGCATGTTCGATGCGAAGCTTTTTTCGCTGTATTTTTCCTGATGCAGCTTTCAAATACACCACAGAAAGGAAATTCCCATGCCAGAAAAGATTTATACCATACCTGTCAACGAAGCGTTTGAAGCCTCCCGCGACGATGCCTCCTGCGGCTGTTCGTTCTGTACTTTATATAATACCCTGGAAGAAAACGAGCTCGACCGTATTCTCGGTGCGGCAATGATGGAACCCGATGTGCGCATTGAAACGAACGCACAGGGCTTCTGCGATACGCACTTCAAGATGATGTTCGTCCGCAAGAATCGTCTCGGTCTGGGTCTGATTCTCGAATCGCACCTTGCTGAAATCGCAAAGGGTCAGAAGGGAAAAGCGCTGTCCCTCAAAGCACCCGGTACCGATCAGGAAGCAAAGCTGGAAAAGTTAGAGGGCTCCTGCTATGTCTGCGGACGCATTGCGTTTGCGTTCGGCAAGATGATGGATACCGCCGCGTACCTTTGGGAAAACGAAAAGGAATTCCGCGATAAGTGCGCCGCACAGCCGTATTTCTGCCTGCCGCATTACCGTGCGTTCATTGCACAGGCGCGCCGTTCGATGAATAAGAAGACCTTCGCATCGTTCTGGGAACAAGTCTCCGGCATTGAAAACGCATATCTGGAAAAGATCGGCGGCGATGTGTCGTGGTTCTGCAAGAAGTTCGACTACCGCTACAACGACGAGCCGTGGTACGATTCCAAGGATGCTGTGGAACGCGCAATGAAGTTCCTCTCCGGTGACCTGCATAAAGACCCGAAAAAGGTACAGTCCTGATATGAGAAAAATCCGTCCGATGTGGGCGGATTTTTTATGCTTGTAACTTTGATGGTTGTGATTGTGATGTTGATAATGGTCGGAGATCAAGGTGATGGTTCGCACCACCAAAACCTTCCCCTGGGGGAAGGTGGCACACGAAGTGTGACGGATGAGGGTAAAGCATTGGAGCATACACGTTTTGATAAAAACTCTACAACTTATCGATGTAAATCCACACATCCGTATCGGTTCTGTGTTATAATGAAACAAAAACAGAATCGGAGGATATTAAATGACAGACAGACCAAATGACCCCGGTCGCACGGAAAGTGAAATATTTCTGAAAATCTCGCCGCGCTCCGTAAACAACACCACCTCACCCAAAAGCAAATGGCAAAAATCCTCGGCATCGGCATCACCACATGGCGCAAAATTGAGCAGGGAATCATGCCGCCAAGGTTATCAACAGCGGTTGTGTACAATGCAGCCGATGCGTTTGGGGTTCCAACCTCCCATTTATTTTCAGATATACAGGAACAAAAAACGGAGTCGGCAATACAAATCCTGCTCTGTGAACTGTCCCGTGGTGAGGAATCCATGCAAGACGGTGCGGCGGTGTCATGGAACGATGCAAACAAGTTGTTCTCCAAAACCCCATAACCCCGCAAAAAAGTGACGCCCGGAGCACTCCGTCAGCGTCACTTTATCATTTATCCGTTTTTCTGCGTCTTTCGATACGCTTCCATAACCTTCTCCATGCCCTCAAGCAGTCCCATACCGCGCGGGAGCTTTGCATTGATGCACGGCTTCTCCCCGGCAGACAGGGTCAGCTTGATCGGCGGGACATAGGCTTCCTCGGCGGCTTTCTGTGCGGCGGTTTTGGGTGCGGTACCGGCAGCAGCTTCTTTGGCGGCACGGGTATTTCCGGCTGCGGCAATCGCGGCGGCACGGGCAAGCGGTGTTGCATAGCGCGGCGCGGGTGCTTTGGGCTTGGGTGCGGATTTGGCAGCTTCTGCGGCTGCGCGTTCCTCACCGGTCGGCAGGGCATCTGCCATTAAGAGCTTCGCTGTCGTCGACCATGCCGAACCGTCAAAGTAGGCAGGGTAGAACGAAACTGTTGTCATCTTTGCCTCAATCCGCGCAAAGTGCAGAGCCGATGCCTGCGCGCGCAGATAGGCAACCTCGACGAGGTTCTGCGCGGCTTTCGGCGGTGCACCGAAGCGGTCGGCAAGCTCGTCGAGAATGTCGGCTTTGTCCTCGGGCGTTTCAATCGCGGCGATTTTTTTGTAAAGGTCAATACGCTGTGCACCCGATCGGACGTAGCGCTCCGGCAGATAGGCATCGAGCGAGATGTCGATGACAGACTCGGTTTTTGCCTTGACCGTACCGCCCTGCTCCTCCAAAATCGCTTCGTTCAAAAGCTTGATATACAGATCGTAACCGACCGATTCCATATGACCGTGCTGTTCCGCACCGAGAATGTTGCCCGCTCCTCGGATCTCAAGGTCGCGCATCGCAATCTTGAAGCCGGAGCCGAATTCCGTATATTCGCGGATCGCCTGCAGACGCTTGGTCGCAATCTCCGTCAGCACTTTACCCTTGGGATAAGTGAAATACGCATAGGCACGGCGCGAGGAACGACCGATACGTCCGCGGATCTGGTGCAGCTGGGACAGACCCATGCGGTCGGCGTTTTCAATGACGAGCGTGTTTGCGTTGGGAATGTCGATACCCGTTTCGATGATTGTCGTGGAGATCAGAATGTCGACCTCACCGACCAGCAGCTTCTGCCAGATATCGGAAATTTCTTCTTTGTCCATCTTGCCGTGCGCAATCGCAATCGATGCGTCAGGAGCCAGCTGGGAAACCCGCGCGGCACAGGAATCGATGTCCTCCACGCGGTTGTGCAGCCAGAAGATCTGACCGCCGCGGCGCAGTTCCTTTTTGAGTGCTTCACCGAGAATCAGCTCGTCGTATTCCAGCACGTACGACTGCACGGGAACACGGTCACCCGGTGCTTCGTCCAGAACACTCATATCGCGGATGCCGGACATCGCCATGTTGAGTGTTCGCGGAATCGGTGTCGCCGACAGCATCAGACAGTCGACATTTTCGGACATCTGCTTGAGCTTTTCCTTGTGCGCCACACCGAAACGCTGTTCCTCGTCGATGATGACAAGTCCCAGATCGCGGAACGCGACATCCTTGGAGACAAGACGGTGCGTACCGACGATGATGTCGATTTCCCCGCGTCTGACACGGCGCAGAATTTCCTCCTGCTGGGTCGGTGTGCGGAATCGCGACAGAATTTCGACATGCACGGGCAGTCCGCGGAAACGTGATAGAATCGTTTGGTAATGCTGGAGCGCCAAAATTGTCGTCGGAACGAGAATCGCAACCTGCTTGCCGTTTTCGACCGCTTTCATTGCGGCACGGAGCGCAACTTCGGTTTTGCCGTAGCCGACGTCACCGCAGAGCAGACGGTCCATCGGCGTGGATTTCTGCATATCCGCCTTGATTTCGTCAATCGCGGTGACCTGCGAATCGGTTTCTTCATACGGGAACACCGACTCAAATGCGCGCTGCATATCGTCGTCCGGTGCAAACGCATATCCGGGACGGCGTAACCGAGCGGCGTACAGGGTAATCAGCTCCTTTGCCATGCTCTTGGCGGCGGCTTTGACACGGGCTTTCGTCTTGCCCCATTCCGTTCCGCCCATTTTGGAGAGCTTGACCGTACCGTCATCGGCATGCGCACCGATGTATTTGGAAATCATGTCAAGTTGTTCGCACGGCAGAAACAGCGCGTCAGCCCCTGCGTATTTGATCTTGACATAGTCGCGGCAGGTACCGTCCACCGCCGTGATCGTCTGGATGCCCATGTACTGACCGATACCGTGGTTGACATGGACAACGTAATCCCCGACGGTCAGATCGGCATAGGACAGAATCCTCTCTGCCGCGGATTTCTTCTTTTTGTTCTTCTTTGCGCGTCCCGAAACGGCTTTCGCATAGGCAGAGTGAGTCGGATAGGTCGACAGCACCGCAAATCGCGATTCGGGCAGTTCAAATCCGAGCGCATCGATGCCAAAGAGAATCATCGGAACACCCGGTGTCAGATCGGTCAGCGGAATGTCATGCGCACGGGAAAGATTCGTCGTAATGCCGTCATCAAACAGCGTATCGCGTAGATTTTTTGCGGAAAATTCGTTTTCAGCAAGCAGAAGCAGTCGATAGCCGCCGGAGAGATACCCGCGGACATCCTCGCACAGCGTTTCGTAGCTATCGGCGTAGGAAATCAGCTGCTTGGAGCGGAACGTGAAAATGCCCGAGAGCTTTTCCTTTGCGCCTGCCGTGAATGTATCGCAGAGCAGAGCCGGCGTGCGGTTGATCGCGTACGAAAAGTCCGCCTGCCAGCGCGTGTATTCGGCGTATTTGGATTGGATGGTGCCGTCCTCGAGCAGTGCGGTGATCGCCTGTCGGACGTGCCACTCGGACGAGGTCAGCCGCTCGGTGATCTTGGCTGTGTCAAAAACCAGTACGGGTGCGGTGATGCGCCCTCCCTCATTGTCGGCAAAGTAATCCAAAAGACATTCTTTTTCGGGATACAGACAGGTGATATATTTATCGAGGAATCCGGGTTCTGTGTTGCCGTCGAGTGCTTCCAGCTCAATGCGGAGTGCTTCGCGGCCGGCATCTGTCTTGCACGATTTTGTCTGCTTGGCAATCATCGCGCGCAGAGCCGTTTTCTGCTCAGCGGTCATCAAAACCTCTCTTGCGGGCGGCAAAAAGCACTCGGTGATCTGCTCGATTTTGCGCTGGGTCAAGGGATCAAAAATGCCCATCTGGTCGATCATGTCGCCGAAGAACTCCATACGGACGGGGTTTGTGCCGTGGGCAGGGTAAATATCAAGAATACCGCCGCGCAGAGCAAATTCGCCGACGCCGTCAACAAGGTCACACCGCACGTATCCTGCATCGGAAAGCGCGGTCACGATGCCGTTCAAGTCGTAGTCGAGATCCATGTCAATGGTGAATGACCGCTCCTCCAGCACCCGGCGGGGAATCGTGTACTGCAGTGCCGCATCGGGAACGGCAAGTACCGCGTCACAGGTGTTTTTCTGAATGGCGCACAACGCCGCAAGCCTCTCGTGCTCATACTCACGGGAGGCGGTGACATTATGAAAGATAAAGTCGCGCAGAGGATAGACCATGACGCGCAGTCCGGCTTCCGCAAGATCCGTCTGGATTTTCAGAAGCTCCTTTTCGTCAGACGGGATGCACAGAACCGGTTTGTCGGGGGACAGCCGCCGCAGCTCTGTGACCATTGCCGCATAGAACATGTCGCGCGCACCCTCGGCAAGTCCTGTGATGAGCATCGGATGGGGATTGCGCTCCAACCTCTGCATACGGTACGTGTCGAGAATCGCGGTAAATTCTTTTTCCGCGCGGAGAATGTCATATAATAAGGTAAAATTGGTTTCGGACATGATGGTTCCTTTCGGAATAGTAGAATAAGAGGCTCCCGCGCAGCGGAAACTGCCATTCTTTTGGAGTTAGGACTGGTTTTTCAACGCAAAATCGTTGTTGTAAAACAAAGAAATCCACATAACGACGTGCATTTGCATACAGAATAGAGTGATATGCTGACGTTGTCAGCGTGATATTTTTGCTTTGCAAAAGTGATATTGCTCACTTCGTTCGCAGTGGTATTATATTCGCCTGTTTCGCTCGCGCAGCGAATACCACTTCTGCGCAGCGGAAATATCACTGCGAAGCAATATCACTCGCCAAAGGCGAATATAACTGATTTACTTCCCGCCGTTGCAGATTCTTGCGGCGAGATCGTAATCCTCTTTCAGTACCGCTTTTGTGCCCGCAATCAGATCGGGATGACGTGCGTCAACGGCATCCCCGTCAGCCATCGGCAGCTTTCCGAGTACCCAGTCTGCAAGATCGTATTCCGGCGTGGGCTTCTGTCCGACACCGATCTTGATGCGCGGAAACTCCTGCGAACCGATACATTCAATGATGCTCTTGAGTCCGTTGTGACCGCCGGCGGAGCCGTTCTTGCGGACACGCAGACGACCGGGAGCGAGGGAAATATCGTCGGAGTAAACGAGAATATGATCGGGATTCAGCTTATAGAAGTTTGCCGCCTCCGCAACGGCTTTTCCCGAGGCATTCATATAGGTCTGCGGCTTCATCAGAATGACACGCTGACCGTCGATCACACCCTCGCCGATGAGCGCGTGATACTTTGCGCGATCGATTTTGCATCCGATGGACAGTGCCAGCGCATCAATCGCCGCAAAGCCGACATTGTGGCGCGTGCGAACGTATTCCGTACCGTGGTTGCCGAGTCCGACGATCAGCCATGCGACCTGACCGTTCTTGGATGCGGGCGCGGATTCAATTTTCTTAAAGAGATCAAAAATATCTGCCATGTGTTTGTTTCCTTTATCTGTTTCTTTGTTTGCAGACGACAAAAGGCGGAATGTGGGCAGGATACCCGCTTCCGCTGACGTGTCTGTTTGGTGTGTGACAATATTATACCGCAGATGCGGGAAAAATGCAAGGGGGTTGGCTTTGTATAGATATGAATAAACTGTTAATTATCCGTGAAAATACTTGTATTTCCCATGAAATATGTTATAATATTACAGTCGCATTTTGGTTTAAAAAAGGAGCCTTTGAAAAGAAGATTCCAAAAACACAGATGCGTTTTACTTATACAAAAACGCCGTCACCTGACTGCGTGAGACATTGAAAAGAAAGGAATATTTCACCCATGGAAATCCTGTATGAAAACCTTCTGCAGATGGACTGGCGCTATCTTGTCATGTGGGCAATCGGCGGCATCCTGATCTATCTTGCGATCAAGAAAGATATGGAACCGACCCTGCTTCTCCCCATCGGTTTCGGTACCATTCTCGTCAACCTGCCCAACTCCGGCGCAATCACGCAGATTCACAACGGTGTCGCCGAACCCGGTGCGCTGTCCGTTCTGTTTGATGCCGGTATTGCAAACGAACTCTTCCCGCTGATTCTGTTCATCGGTATCGGCGCGATGATCGACTTCGGTCCGCTGCTCTCCAATCCGAAGCTGATGATCTTCGGTGCTGCGGCACAGTTCGGTATTTTCTTCACGCTGTGTCTGGCATCCATCTTCTTCGATATCAACGACGCGGCATCCATCGCTATCATCGGTGCTGCCGACGGTCCTACCGCGATTGTCGTCGCAAACAAGCTCAACTCGCAGTTCCTCGCGCCCATCATGGTTGCGGCGTACTCTTATATGGCACTCGTGCCGATCATTCAGCCGCCGGTCATCAAGCTTCTGACCACCAAGAAGGAGCGTATGATCCGTATGCCTTACGAGGCAAAGGAAGTTTCCAAGATGACCCGTATCCTGTTCCCGATCATCATCACCGTCATCGCAGGTATTGTCGCGCCCGCATCCGTTGCGCTTGTCGGCTTCCTCATGTTCGGTAACCTGATCCGTGAATGCGGCGTCCTCAACTCCCTGTCCGAAACCGCACAGAAGGTGCTTGCAAACCTCATCACGATCTTCCTCGGTATCACCATCGCATCCCAGATGTCCGCAGAAAAGTTCCTCAACGTCAACACGCTGCTCATCCTGGGCTTAGGTCTGTTCGCATTCATCTTTGACACGGCAGGCGGTGTCCTGTTCGCAAAGTTCCTCAACCTGTTCATGAAGAAGAAGATCAACCCGATGATCGGTGCGGCAGGTATCTCCGCATTCCCGATGTCCGGTCGTATCGTTCACAAGATGGGTCTGGAAGAAGATCCGCAGAACTTCCTGCTCATGCACTCCATCGGTGTCAACGTCTCCGGTCAGATTGCATCTGTCATTGCAGGCGGTCTGATTCTGAACTTCTTTATGGCGTAAGGAGCGTGAAAAATAAATTTTTCACGCGGGTTTTGTGGCTTTCATGCCTCACCGAGTCATGATTTTGCTCCGCAAAACCAGCCCCAATTCCCCAAGAAAGGAAGCTTTCGTAAACGAAAGCCAGAATAGTAATGATGTTTTTTAAGAGATTTTTTCTGACGGCAACCGATGCTGTCACGGAAGCTGTCGAAACCGTCGCGGAAACTGTGGCTGAAACCGCAGAGGTTCTCGCTGAATCCGCGTTCACCTTCACCCCCGCAAACTTTGTTTCCAACCTGTATTACATGGGTGTCGGCATGCTGGCAATCTTCGTTGTCATCGGTGCCATCATCGGTATGGTTTACGCGCTCGACGTTCTCGTCCGTGCGTTCTCCATCAAGCTGCCGAAGAAGCAGTAATTTGTTCTTTTCAAAATCCCTTTCTGTCCTTATGGCGGAGAGGGATTTTTTTTGCGGTGAAATTGATGCTATCCCTTGACAATCCCCCGTTTTTCTGATACACTTTCCTCAAAGAAATTCTATATTGAGAAAGGAATGGATCACCATGAACATCACCGAAAACAAATACAACTTTCTGAAAACCGCCAAGCTTCAGCCCACCGGCTGGCTTTACAACCAGCTGAAAACCGAAGCTGACGGTTTGTCCGGCAACCTTGACAAAATCTGGCCCGATGTCCGCGATTCCCGCTGGATCGGCGGCAGCTGTGAGGGCTGGGAGCGTGTCCCATATTGGCTCGACGGCTTTGTGCCGCTTGCCTATCTTCTGCGGGATGACGACCGCATTGCACGCGCAAAACGCTATATTGATGCCATTCTTGCCGGACAGTGCGACGACGGCTGGATCTGCCCGTGTTCGGATGAGGAGCGCGCAGGTTACGATATGTGGGCGCTGCTGCTGCTCACCAAGGTGCTCGTCGTTTATGCCGACTGCGAACCCTCTTATGCCGACCGCATTGAAGATGCTGTTTCCCGTGCGATCAGACAGGCGATCGGTCATCTTTCCGAACATCCTCTGTTCAACTGGGGCAAATACCGCTGGTATGAGGGTCTGATCGCGGCGTATTGGCTGTATGAGCGCACGCACGAGGACTGGATTTTAGACTACTGCGATCTGCTCCACGATCAGGGCAAGGACTACAAAAAGCTCATCGACGAGGAATTTGAGCAGTACAAGACACCTGAGCGCAAGTGGCAGTGGGATACGCACGTCGTCAATCTGTCGATGGCAATCAAGGCGGAAACCCTGTGGCAGAAGCGGCTGGGCGGTGATATTTCCGACTGCGATTCCCGTCACATGTACGAAACGCTGATGCAGTACCACGGCATGGCAAACGGTCACTTCACGGGGGATGAATGTCTGGCAGGACGCGCACCGATTCAGGGCACGGAGCTATGCGGTGTCTGCGAGGCGATGTATTCCGATGAATGGCTGATGGCGATCACGGGCAATCCTTATTGGGGCGATATCCTTGAGCGTCTTGCGTTCAATGCACTGCCCGCAACGATTTCTGCCGATATGTGGACGCACCAGTATGACCAGCAGATCAACCAGATCGGCTGTGCACCCGACATTACCGCGTGCGTCTTCGGCACCAACGGACAGGAAGCAAACCTCTTTGGTCTGGAACCGAACTACGGCTGCTGTACCGCGAACATGCCGCAGGGCTGGCCGAAGTTTGCGCTGTCCTCTGTCATGAAAAATGACGATGCGCTTTTCATTGCATCCCCTGTCCCGATGACCGTGAACACAACCCTGCACGGTACACCCGTCAAGCTGGAAATTTCCGGCGGATATCCGTTCCGTGATACGGTCAAGATCACTGTCACCGCCGACGCACCGACCGAATTTGCGCTGGACATCCGCGTTCCCGGCTTTGCAAAGACCGCTGTTCTGGACGGGGAAGCACTGACCCCCGGTACGGTTGCTTCTGTCCGCCGTGTCTGGCAGGGAACAACGGAGATGACGCTGAGCTTCGGTTATGAAATCAAGCTCGAATCTGCGTTGTATGAAGACCTTCTGTGCATCAACCGCGGCGCGCTGCTGTATTCCGTCCCCGTTTCTTATGAAAAGATCATGCGCGAATATACCCGCGGCGGTGTGGAGCGCAAGTTCCCGTACTGTGACTATATGCTGATTCCGACCTCCGACTGGGGATATGCATTTACCGATGAAGACTTTACCTACATCGAATGTGCGCCGATTCCCGATGACAGCGCCGCCTTCGATCAGACAAAGCCGTGCGTGAAGATCACCGCAAACCTCGCACCCATCGACTGGGGCAAAGAAGACGGCTTTGCGTTCGTCTGCGCACGGATGCCCAAGTCCCGTGAAATGATCGGTGAGGCGGTCAAGGTTGATCTGATTCCTTACGGATGTACGGATCTGCGCATGACAGCAATGCCCAAGGTCATGCCGAAGGTATGATTGTCAGCGCAAGCCGCCGCACCGATATTCCCGCGTTCTATTCCGAATGGTTTTGGAATCGGCTACGAGAGGGGTATGTCCTTGTTCGCAATCCGATGAATCCGCACCGTGTCAGCCGAATTTCGCTGCATCCTGATGTTGTCGATGGATTCGTGTTCTGGACGAAAAATCCGATGCCGATGATGGATAGGCTCGAGCTTCTGCGCGATTACCCGTACTATATTCAGTTTACGCTGACACCGTACGGAGACGATATCGAGCAAAATCTGCCGTCGAAAAGAGAAGTGCTGATTCCCGCCTTTCGCCGTCTGTCCGAGCGGATCGGCAGGGAACGTGTCGTTTGGCGGTATGACCCGATTCTCATCAACGACAGATATTCGTCAGAGTATCATATCAGGGCATTTCGTGCCATGTGTGACAGTCTCGCCGGGCATACCGATACCTGCGTCATCAGCTTTCTTGATCTCTATCGGAACATCCGGGGCAGAATCGACCCGCTTGGCATCCGACCGCAGACCGCATCGGAAGCAGAAGAAATTGCCTGCCGCTTTGCGGAAATCGCACGGGAATATGACCTGTCAATCAACACCTGTGCCGAGGACGGGGACTACAGCCGATGGGGAATCGGACACGGTGCCTGCATCGATGCCGCACGTCTGTCCCGCATCGGAGGGATTCCGCTTGTTGTCGGTCATGACAAAAACCAGCGCGGCATGTGCGGATGTGCCGAGAGTATTGACATCGGTGCATACCATAGCTGTGGGGGCGGCTGTGTCTATTGCTATGCCAATCACAGTCCATCCCTGACTGCACGCAGTATCGCGGCATACGATCCGTCATCGCCGCTTCTATGCGGGAATATCACGGCGGAAGATGTGATCTCCGAGCGGGAAATGAAGTCGTGCAGGGTGGAGCAGATTTCGTTGTTTGAATGACGCTGTAGAAAATCAATACACAAGGGAGGACGGTACAAAAAATTACCGTTCTCCCTTATTTTACATGACTTGTTCACATCTTTGTGGTAAAATAATATCAACGATCAAACAATATCCAAAGGAGACTTTTACAATGGACTATACATGGGACTTATCCGTACTTTACGAGGGTTTTGATGCGCCCGCTTTTGCAGAGGATCTTGCAGCACTTGACGCTGTGATCGCGTCTGTCAACGCATTTTCCGCTGAGGAAATGCCTGCCTGCGCAAACGCATTCCTGCACCGCTATATCGATCTTTACGAGCAGGTCAACACCCTTGCGACCAAGCTGATCTGCTATACCCAGCTGCGCTCTGCCGCAAATACGGCTGACATGGAAGCGGCAAGCATGATGGGCAATCTGATGATGAAGCTCAGCGCAACTGCCGCAGCCGACACGGTGCTGCAGCAGAAGGTTGCTTCTATCGAAAACCTTCAAGTCATCATCGATGAAGACGAAGGTTTGCACGAATACCGTTTCCTGCTGGAATCGATCAAGCGCGAAAACCGCTATCTGCTCTCCGACCGTGAGGAAGCGCTGTTTGCTCGCCTGAACATCTCCGGCGCATCCGCATGGTCTGATATGCGTGACTATCTGACCTCATCGGTCAAGACCGATTACCGCGGTGAGCAGATCACGCTGACCGAGGTACGCAACCTCGCGTATGATGCTGATCCCACGGTAAGAAAAGACGCTTACGACGCAGAGCTTGCATGCTATGACAAGGTCCGGGATGCCGTTGCATTCTCGCTCAACTCCATCAAGCAGCAGGTTCTGACCGACTGTGACGTGCGCGGCTACGAATCCCCGCTTGACAAGGCGCTCAAGGCATCCCGTATGAAGCGCGAAACGCTCGATGCCCTCCTTGGCGCAATGGTCGATTATATGCCTGTATTCCGCAAGTACCTCCGTGCCAAGGCAAAGGCGCTCGGTCATGAGGGCGGACTTCCCTGGTGGGATCTGTTCGCACCGATGGGCGGACTGGACAAGAAGTATACCGTTGAGGAAGCAAAGAACTATCTGCTGGAAATCTTTGCCGGCTTTGACGCTGAAATGCACGAGTTGGTCAAGGCTTCTTTTGAGGAACGCCGCATTGACTTTTATCCGCGTGAGGGCAAGGTCGGCGGTGCGTTTGACATGGGTATCGCACCGATCGGACAGAGCCGCGTGCTGACCAACTTTGACGGCGCGTTCGGCGATATCGTCACGCTGGCCCATGAGCTCGGTCACTCCTTCCACGATCTGATGGTCTTCTCGCACTCTCCGCTGACGCAGGACTACACGATGCCTGTTGCGGAAACCGCATCGACCTTCAACGAAACGCTCGTCACGGGAACTGCCATTGCACGCGCAACCGACAAGAACGAAAAGCTGGCGCTGCTTGAATCCCGTCTGCAGGATGCAACGCAGATCATCTGTGATATCTACTCCCGTTACCTGTTTGAAGCATCCGTATTTGAGCACAGAAAGGGCGAATTCCTCGATGCAGACCGTCTCTGCGCGCTGATGCTCGATGCACAGAAGACAGCTTACGGAGAGGGTCTGGACGAATCTACCCTCCATCCCTACATGTGGGTCTGCAAGAGCCATTATTACTCCGGCGGACTTTCCTTCTATAACTTCCCCTATGCGTTCGGCGGTCTGTTCGCGCGCGGTCTTTACGCAAAGTATGAAGAAATGGGCGCGGACTTTGTCCCGATGTACAAAAAGCTGCTCAATGCCACCTCCGTCTGCACGGTTGAGGATGCCGCCGCGATTGCAGGCATTGATCTGACGGACAAGGCATTCTGGGCAGCCGGTCTTGCCGCTTTTGCCGAGGACGTCGAGCAGTTCTGCGCGCTGGTGGAAGCGTAACTGCTATATATGCATTGAATATGCATAATATATAGAGAAACTGACATAAATATGCATTTTGACGAATATCGGGAAAAGCTCTGCTGTTTTCTGTATTCTTGACATGAGAATTTTGCGTAATTGTTCTATCTGCATAGTGTGGTGCAAAGAACATATCTGTTTTTCGTCATTCTGCATCTTGCATTTTTCTCTGAAATATTGTATAATTATACCATCATTTTGATAAATAATGACTTTATATAAAGAAAGGCAAACATCATGAAAAAGGAAAACATCAAAAAAGTCGTTCTCGCCTACTCCGGCGGTCTGGATACTTCCATCATCATTCCGTGGCTGAAGGAAAACTACAACAACTGTGAAGTTATCGCAGTTTCCGGCAACGTCGGTCAGGGTACCGAGCTTGACGGTCTGGAAGAAAAGGCAATCAAGACCGGCGCTTCCAAGCTGTACATTGAGGACCTGCGCGAAGAATACATCACCGAATTCATCTGGCCGTGTCTGAAGGCTGACGCAAAGTATGAAGACTACCTGCTGGGTACCTCCGATGCACGTCCCTGCATCGCAAAGCGTCTTGTTGAAATCGCGCTCGCAGAAGGCGCTGACGCGATCTGCCACGGCTGTACCGGTAAGGGTAACGACCAGGTTCGTTTCGAGCTGACCATCAAGGCATTCGCACCCGATATGGCAATCATCGCTCCGTGGCGTGAATGGGATATCAAGTCCCGTGACGAAGAAATCGACTACGCGGAAGCACACAACATTCCCTTAAAGATCAACCGCGAAACCAACTACTCCAAGGATAAGAACATCTGGCACCTGTCCCACGAGGGTATGGACCTCGAAAGCCCGGCAAACGAGCCGCAGTACAACAAGGAAGGCTTCCTTGAACTGAGCGTCTCCCCCGAACAGGCACCCGATGAACCTACCTATGTCACCATCCACTTTGAAAAGGGTATTCCGACTGCTGTCAACGGCGTCGAAATGAAGCCGATCGAGCTCGTTGAAACGCTGAACGAGATCGGCGGCAAGAACGGCATCGGTCTGCTCGATATCGTTGAAAACCGTCTCGTCGGTATGAAGAGCCGCGGTGTTTACGAAACGCCCGCAGGTACCATCCTTTATAAGGCACACAATGTCCTCGAGACCATCTGCCTTGATAAGGAAACCTTCCACTTCCAGCAGGCTATGATCGCGCCGAAGATGGCTGATCTCGTTTACAACGGTCAGTGGTTCACACCTCTGCGTGAATCCCTCTGCGCATTTGTTGACAAGACCCAGGAAACCGTCACCGGTGACGTCAAGCTCAAGCTCTACAAGGGCAACCTCATCAACGCAGGTGTCACCTCTCCCTATACGCTGTACGATGAACAGACCGCGTCCTTCGGTGAGGATGAAGACTACAATCAGGCAGATTCCGCAGGCTTTATCAACCTCTTCGGTCTCCCGATCAAGGTCAAGGCAAAGCTCGACGCGAACCGCAAGTAAGAATAAAATAGTCAAAGGGCTGTTGCGGCAGAATGTGACAGCCCTTTTGGTCATTTTTTGAAGCAAGGAGACAACCACCATGAAAATGTGGGCAGGAAGATTTTCCAAAGATGTTGACACCCGCGTCAACGATTTCAACTCATCCATTTCCTTTGACTGCCGGATGTACCGACAGGACATCACGGGCAGCATCGCACATGCGACGATGCTCGGTGAATGCGGCATCATCGCAAAGGAAGAATCCGAAAAAATTATCGCAGGACTGCAGGGCATCCTCTCCGACCTTGACTCCGGCGCGCTGGAGATCAATCCGGAGGCCGAGGATATCCACATGTTTGTGGAAGAAGTGCTGACATCCCGCATCGGCGATACGGGCAAGCGCCTTCATACCGCGCGTTCCCGCAATGACCAGGTCGCACTCGATATCCGCATGTACTGCAAGTACGAAATCGGCGAGATCATCGCCCTTGTCAAAAACCTGCTTTCCGCAATTGTTGACAAGGCAGAGGAACACATCGATACCGTTATGTCGGGCTACACGCATCTGCAGAGAGCACAGCCCGTGACGTTTGCACACTATGTGCTTGCGTATGCGCAGATGTTCATGCGTGACATCGACCGCCTTTCCGATACCTATCGCCGCACCGATGTGATGCCGCTCGGCTCGGGTGCGCTGGCATCGACCACGTATCCGATCAACCGTGAGCGTGTGGCAGAACTGCTCGGCTTCCCGGCGGTCACCCTCAACTCCATCGACGGCGTTTCCGACCGCGATTTCGTTTTAGAATTTGCATCTGACCTGTCCATTCTGATGATGCACATGAGCCGTTTTGCAGAGGAAATCATCCTCTGGTGCTCCTCCGAATTTGCGTTCCTCGAACTGGATGATGCGTATTCCACCGGCTCCTCGATCATGCCGCAGAAGAAGAACCCTGATGTCGCAGAGCTTGTCGGCGGTAAGACGGGCAGAGTTTACGGCGATCTGCAGACGCCGCTTGTCATGATGAAGGGACTTCCGCTTGCGTACAACAAGGACATGCAGGAAGATAAAGAGGCGATTTTCGATGCGATTGACAACACCAAGATCGCCGTTGAGGTCTTCACCTCGATGTTCGCAACGATGACGGTCAAGCGTGACAATTTGAGAAAAGCGGCTTCCGGCGGCTTCATCAATGCGACCGACTGTGCTGACTATCTCGTCAAGCAGGGTATGCCGTTCCGTGCGGCGTATAAGATCGTCGGCGGTATCGTCGCGTACTGCATTGCAAACGAAAAGACGCTGGAAACGATGACACTCGACGAATACCGCACGTTCTCCGATGTGTTCGGCGAGGATATCTTCGAGGCGATCAGCCTTGAAACCTGTGTGAACGGCAGATGTGTCACGGGCGGTCCTGCAAGAGAGTCTGTCCTGCGTCAGATCGCGGCGGTAAAGGCGGTGCTCTGATATGGCAAAGTCCAGATTTGACTCCCGTACAAAGCTTTTGCTCGGTGTCATCGCTGTTCTGCTTGCGGCTGTTGTGATTTGTCTGGTCATGACCGTGGAATCAAAATCGGAACTCAAAAACACGATGACAAATCTGAGCCGTTCCAGTGCACATTACGCGGCAGAATCCTTCAACTCATTCAATAACGGCGGCGAGGACTATCTCTATACGGCAGCAGTTGCCGACTTCAATAATTTCCTGTGTACCTTCTATCAGGTGCACGGAGACGATATGAACGAGGAATTCCTCGTCATCAATGAGGTCTACGGACAGTTGGTTATGAATTCCGACGTTGCAAAAACATGGATTCCGCTGCTCTGCCATGTACTGGACAATTTGGCTGACGATCTGACCAATGCACATGCACATGAGGAGCTTGCAAACATCCGCAATGCACTCATCGAAAACCGTGCGGCAGCCGAGGAAGATCTGACCCATTCCCACGAACATTGATCGATTTTCATAAACTCCAAACAGAGAGGTATATTCCCATGATTGAGAAACTCAACGGCGGCGCATATCTTGTCGACGGCGAAACGCTGGTTACCGACGTATCTGCGCTGGATGCGATGGGCATCCGTACAACGAAAGAAGAAGCAAAGAACAATACCATGGCGTGGTCGATTCTGTCTGCGCACAATATATCGGGAGACGACAGCCAGCTCAAAATCAAGTTTGACGCGATGGCATCCCACGATATCACCTATGTCGGCATCATCCAGACAGCACGTGCCAGCGGTCTGACGGAATTTCCGCTGCCGTATGTGCTGACCAACTGCCACAACAGTCTGTGCGCGGTCGGCGGTACGATCAACGAAGATGACCATGTTTTCGGTCTTTCTGCCGCAAAGAAGTACGGCGGCAATTTCGTCCCCGCACACCTTGCCGTCATTCACTCCTATATGCGTGAAATGATGTCCGGCTGCGGCAAAATGATCCTCGGCTCCGACAGCCATACCCGTTACGGTGCGCTCGGTACAATGGCAATCGGCGAAGGCGGTCCGGAACTCGTCAAACAGCTTTGCCGCCGTACCTATGACATTGCACGTCCCGAGGTCGTCGGTGTCTATCTGACGGGCAAGCCGTCTCACGGTGTCGGTCCGCAGGACGTGGCTCTCGCGCTGATCGGTGCGACGTTTGCCGACGGATTTGTCAAGAACCGCGTGCTCGAATTTGTCGGTGACGGTATTGCAGGTCTCCCGATCGAATTCCGCAACGGCATCGACGTTATGACCACCGAAACCACCTGCCTGTCTTCCATCTGGGTCACCGACGAGGAAACCCACCGCTACTTCGCTGTCCACGGCAGAGAAAACGAATACAAGAAGCTCACACCCGGTAAGGTTGCCTACTATGACCGCGTTGTCAAGATCGATCTTTCCGCACTTGAGCCGATGATCGCCCTGCCGTTCCATCCCTCCAATGTTTATACCATCCGTGAGCTGAACGAAAATGCACGCGACATTCTCCGCAAGGTTGAACTTTCCGCCGCAGAACAGCTCGAAACGCCGAATCTGACCTTTACGCTGACCGATAAAATCGCGCCCGACGGACGTGTGCTCGTCGATCAGGGTGTCATTGCAGGCTGTGCCGGCGGTACCTATTATAACCTCGCCATTGCCGCAAACATTCTCGACGGCGCATCTACCGGCTGCGGCGCGTTCCAGTTGTCCGCATATCCGGCAAGCCAGCCCGTCAATCTCGCACTTGTACGTTCCGGCGCGGCTGAAACGCTGCTCTCTGCAGGTGTTACCCTGCGTACCGCGTTCTGCGGACCGTGCTTCGGTGCAGGTGACGTTCCGTCCAACGGCGGTCTGTCGATTCGCCATTCTACGAGAAACTTCCCGAACCGCGAAGGCTCCAAGCCCTCCGGCGGTCAGATCGCATCCGTTGCGCTGATGGATGCTCGTTCCATTGCGGCAACCGCTGCAAACGGCGGTGTGCTGACCTCTGCCGCAGAGATTGACTACTGTGAATCCATTCCCGAATACAAGTTTGACGGTTCCATCTACAACAAGCGCTGCTACTTCGGCTGGGGCAAGCCCGAAACCGATGCCGCGCTGAAGTTCGGTCCGAACATTGCGGACTGGCCGAAGATGGAAGCGCTGACCGACGATCTGCTGCTGCGTGTTGCATCGGTCATCACCGACCCTGTTACCACAACGGATGAGTTGATTCCGTCGGGCGAAACATCGTCCTACCGTTCCAATCCGCTGAAGCTCGCCGAATTTGCACTTTCCCGCAAGGATCCTGCCTATGTCGGACGCGCAAAGGAGGTCAAGATGCTCGAAAATATGCGTCTGGACGGTGTCGAACCTGCTCCCATCAAGGAAATTTACGATGTTATCCGTACCTTTGACGGAAAGGAAGCCCTCGATGCATCCCGCGTCGGTATCGGTACGCTCGTATACGCAAACAAGCCCGGTGACGGCTCTGCCAGAGAACAGGCTGCTTCCTGCCAGAAGGTACTCGGCGGCTGGGCAAATATTGCGGTAGAATACGCAACCAAGCGGTACCGTTCCAACCTTATCAACTGGGGTATGTTGCCCTTCGTCTTTGCGGATGCAAAGCAGGCAGAAGCCCTGCCGTTTGGTATCGGCGACTGGATTTTTGTCCCCGATGTCCGCCGCGCCGTTGCCGAAAAGGCAGAGACGATCACGGCATATACCGTCAAAGCAGACGGCACGAAGACAGAATTTGTCCTCACACTGGGTGCATTGACCGACGATGAACGCAAGATCATCCTCGATGGCTGTTTGATCAACTATTATAACAATTAACGAAACATCCCCGCACGGTCATTGCCTGACGCTGTGCGGGGATTGTTCAAAAATCCATTGACAAAGCTTTTTATCTGTGGTATAATAAAGATACAGAAAGCACCGGTGACGGTACTTCCCGATTTTGGTTAAGAATTAACCGCCTCGTTTGGAAGCTGAGGGCGGTTAATTCTTTTTATTATGATTATCAATGTAAGTCATCAGTGCAAGGATAAATCCGGCAAAAAGGAATAACACATCCCAAGTAACAAACACGATCACACCTCCCCTCATCGAGGAGGCAAAACAAAAAGATTTGCATCCCCGTTTCTGGTTCGGGGATGTACCGCCACCGTACTGGTGCTTTCCGAGTGCCATGATTGCGACACCATGGATATTATATCATAGAACTGATGATTTGTCAATCTGAACAGAAGGATGAATGAAAGAAAAGGTGCCGTACCCAATGGGTGATATTCTTATCGGAGGAATCACCATATCGAAAAGTTTCCACCGACCAACTAATGGTTTTGTGGGAACTTTATTTATATATGCAGAAGAAACGGCTATGAAAAGGCTTGTCAGATTGTCAAGCTAAGTGCAACATTTTTAAAAAATCATTCGCTTCTCTTAACATTTGTTTTGTGTTTTCAAAAGTTAATTCTTGAAGAGCGAGGTCAAAAGGAAACAGTAAGTATTCAAAATCCTCGAAGTCATTATTCCGTTTCGGCGTTTGATTTTTAAAATTCGCCAAGAAATATATGACCGTTTTTGTATTGCCATTATCCATTTGATAAGATATTTCATAACGAAAATCTCTGTTGATCTGTACGTTAACGGAAGTTTCTTCCAATGTTTCCCGAAGTGCGGTTTCTTCCTTGCTCTCATTTGCTTCAACATGACCTTTTGGAAAACCGCAATACTCATCATCTTTTGCTTTTACAAGCAAGTAATGAATCGTTCCGTTATTGATCGTGTACGGTATTGTTCCACAAGATTTTTCAAGCATTGGTGTTCCCCTTTTATCGCCAGTTTCGCATTTGTTTTACAAATGCATTGGGCAATGCCCACGCCCCTATTATACCACATAAACAGTAGAAAATCAATATGCGGTTTTTATATTTTAGCGTTCTCCGTTAAGAACAACAGAGAAACCCGTACAGCACCTTGTTTCTATTCCTGATAAAATAATGAGAAAATTTCCAAAATCTACTTGCGCGGAACGTCATTTTGTGGTATAGTTAATAGAACGAAAATCGCGGAGGTACTTCCACATGAAACTGGACCTTGATCTCGAACAATTCTGGCGTGACGAAGATGACGCGCATAAAGATAACTGCTTTTCCCCCGACGCAAAGCAGGTCGCACTCGGCATCCGTATGAGCGATGAATGTGTCTTTGCGGAGCTTGGTGAGGAAGGACAGCCGTGGGGCTATACCGATCCCGTCAGACGATACGATCTCAACTGCCGCTACAATGAAAAGGCGCGCAAGATCGTCGGTCGGACATTGCTTGCAGAAAACAAGCCGACCGAAGTACCCAAAGTGACGATTCCCGGCTACCGTCAGATCGGTGAGGTCTTCGGCGGTAAATATGAGTTTGATGGCAATACAACATGGCTGCGCGGTACCATGGCGGATGAAGACGACCTTTCAAAGCAGCTGGATTGGGTTGAAGGGCTGATCGCCGATGCGGATGCGTTCCGCGCGTTCGTTCTGCCGGGCGACTGGGATGAGCGCTGCCGTCAGGTCTATGAAACCTACGGACGCCGCCCGGGACAGTTCATGGGCATCCGCGGTCCCGTGACACTTGCAACTTCGGTTTATGGTACAGAAAATTTACTGTATCTCTATTATGACAACGAAGGACTGTTCCGCCGCTTTGCCGACGCGATCACAGGCGTTCTGCATGCGTATATTTCGTTGTTTATTGCAGAATCGGGTCGCAATGAGTCGAATTTCATTCACGGATTTTCGTTCTCCGACGACGACTCCAATCTGATGACACCCGAGATGTACCATGCCTTCGGTTATCAGATTCTGAAAAGCGTATTTGAACGTGTTGCACCGAATCCCGGCGATAACCGCTATCAGCATTCCGACTCGGCAATGGGGCATCTGATTCCCCAGCTTGCCGATTTCAATCTGACGGGATGCAACTTCGGTCCGACCGTGACGGTTGATGAAATCCGCCGCCAGATGCCGAACACACGCATCGACGGACAGCTTGCTCCCTTTACCTTCATGCGCAACAACGAGGACGATATCATCGCCGAGGTCAAGCGCGACTGCGAGCAGATCAAAGCGCTCGGAGCACGCGGATTGAATCTTGCGACGGCAGGCTCGATCAACAACGGTTCGCTTCTGACCAGTATGCGCGTGGTTATGGCGGCAATCCAGAACTTCGGACGATATGACACATAATGTGGAGGATATAATCAATATGAAGAAAATCATTGCAACCGATTATGACGGTACCCTGACCATTGACGGTATTCCGCCGCGCGTAATCGAAGCCATCGAAAAATTCCGCGCGGAGGGCAACCTGTTCGGTGTTGTCACGGGACGCGATAAGATCGGCAGCTACAAGGCATTCGCAAAGGATAAGCGTTTCGGTTTTGACTTTATTCTGGCACTGAACGGCGCGCTTGCCATGGATGCCGACGGCAATACGCTGTATGAATTTCCCATTCGCGGCGATCAGCCGTATGGGGATACCACCCTTGCGCGTGCGTTGGTCTACCGTATCTGTGAGCTGACCGGACAGTTCTGCGGTATCGCCTTCGGTGACACGCGCATGGATATTCACCCCGATTATCCGAACGGCGGCAAAAAGCTATGGGTCGATCTGACACCGTTTGAAGATATTGAGCGAGACGTATTTGCCAAAATGAATACCTTCTCCATGCTCAATACGGCATGTGAGAACGAAGCGGAATGTACGCGCGTGACCGCAAAGCTGCTCGAGGAGTTCGGCGATTATGTTTTCCCGCAGCAGAACGGAACCTGTATCGACATTCCTGTGCGCGGTATGGACAAAGGTGAGGGCATTGCCAAATTTGCCGCTCTGATGGGCGTTGATGAGGACAATATCTTCACCGCCGGCGACAATTATAACGATCTGCCGATGCTCCGCCGTTACCACGGATGCGCGATGGCGTCGGGTGTGCAGGCGGCAAAGGATGTCTCCGAATTCATCTGCCGCGATATCGCCGAGGTCGTTGAAATCGCGATGAAGAAACAGTAATGTCATTATCCATTCCAAGAAAGGACAATATATATGAAACCCATTCTTTTTCTGATGCTCGCCATTCTGATGAGCGGCATCTATTCCATCGGTCTGAAGCCCGCAAACAGCCGCTGTAAATCGCTTGCCGAGCTGCAGCTGTTCAATGCTTGTTTTTCCGCATCCGCTATGGTCGGCGCACTTGTTTCCGCGCTGATCACAACGGGCAATCTGTATATTCCGCTCTCGGGTCTTCTGACGGCGGCTCTGTTCGGCTGCTTTTTCTCCATCTGCGTCTTTACCAATCTGAAAGCGCTGGAGGACGGTCCGCTGTCTCTGACGACGCTGATTGTCAATTTCAGTCTGATTTTCCCACTGATCTATTCGTTCTGCTTCCTCGGTGAGCCGATCACCCCCGTGCGTATTGCCGGTATCCTGCTCCTTGTTGTCTGTATGTTCCTGTTTACCAACCCGAAGGTCACCGGCGAGAAGAAGATTTCGCTGAAATGGATCGCACTTTCCGTCGCATCGTGTCTGTGCAACGGTCTCCTGTCGGTCGTGTCCAAGATTTATGCGATGGCATCGGAAAATGCGTATGCGTCGCAGTACCTCGTTTACTGTTATCTGTTTGCAACGCTTACCTCATTGATTCTGTTTACAGTTCTGCGCTCAAAACAGAAGAAGGAAGACCGCATTGCAATGCGTGATTTCTTTGCACCGATCATGATCGTTCTCTTTGTGCTGATCGGTTTTGCAAACTTCGGTCTGAATCTGATGGTCGTCCTGCTGGCAACACTGATGGATGGCGCGATTGTCTATCCCGCAGTCCAGGGCGGCGGTCCCATGATCGCGATCATCGGCTCCCGTCTCATCTTCGGTGAGCAGATTTCGTGGAAGAAGTGGATTGCCATTCTGCTCGGCGTTGCGGCGATTGTGATGCTGAATTTGTAATGAAACAATAGAATGACAAGGAGCACTCCTATGCCAATCAGCAAAAGGAGTGCTCCTGGGGTGCGGTCCAATAAAACAGTATAATAATG
>JAZTZC010000471.1:0-1840 GCA_045637265.1 Eubacteriales bacterium
CACATTCCGTCTCGTCACGACCGCGCGTGATCAGTCCGACGAGTATCGCCTGTGCACCGCCGACAGTTTCTTCCTTCAGTAAATCCTTCATCTCAACACCTGCCAATCTTATCTTATTTTGTTCTCAAATATTTGCATTGATCGGATAAAAAATAAAAAGGGTGCCACGCCAAACGGCGATATGCACCCATCTTATTCGGTAATCCTGATATCGGCTTACTTGTTGCCGGCCGACATGCTGAGACGCTTCTTGAACTTGTCGACACGACCGCCTGCATCGACAAACTTCTGCTTGCCGGTGAAGAACGGATGGCACTTCGAGCAAATTTCAACGCGAAGATCACCCTTGGTGGATCTGGTCTTTACGACTTCGCCGCATGCACAAGTGATCGTGCATTCCTTGTATTCGGGATGAATACCCTGCTTCATATCTTTCGCACCTCACATTCAGATTCAAAGTACAATCAATTATACCTTATTTTTTCAAAAAAATCAAGTGGTTTTGCAAAATTTCTCAAAATATTTTTCACATTCTCGCAAAACCCATAGAAATCCGCACGGAAAACGGATTTTTTCATGCGATTTTACGCATAGTTTCTTCCCTGATTTGCCGCTTGTCGATTTTTCTTGACATTGTCTCTGATTTTTGATATAATAAACGGGAGTTAAACCGTCGATGCACGAGGTCAAATGCACATGAAATGGAAATTCACAAACGAACAAAAGGAAACCCTGGATATTGCCGAGGTCTGTGCTTACTGCGAGCATGCCGTGCCGCTGTTATCGGAGGACGAGGTTCTCTGCCGCAAACACGGCGTTGTATCATCAGACTATTACTGCAAGAAGTTCACCTACGATCTGCTCAAGCGCAAGCCCGCGCGCCGCAGACCGACAGAACCGCTGTTGTCAGAGCCGCTGCCGACGCTCGACGATGACGAATAACAGCTTATTTCCGCAGATTTGCAAGCCATGTCAGAATGTTGAAAACATCCTTGGAATCCAATGTATAAAGAAAGACCAATACCGTACAGAGCAGTATGAGTGCGACGATACCGACCGTCCGCACACGCCGCTCTGTCTTTTTTTCGCATCCGTCGATACGCATGGCATGCGGTATGACTATTTTGGACACACATAGCCAGACCGCCCAACCGATGACAATCCCCATACGCAGAACATCAGGAACCGTATTGCGCAGAAGCGACAAAACACAAACACCGACCGTGATCATATAAAACCGCTTGTGCCAGACTGCCCGCGCCTGATACTTGTTGTGATGCTCCTCACATTCCGCCGAACACGGTGTTCCGAGCGGAGAATGTCCGCCGCAGTACGGGCAGGATTTTTCATGTTTTTCTATCATTGCAGTCTTCCCCTCTCGTCAGAAATCGCAATATCGTCATACTTGGGATAATATACCGCGTAACCGCATACCTCACCGGTTTCGTTGACAACCACGCGCCATAGCTGCTCCTCACCCCAGCGGTGATGCTCGGAGGAAGAAACAAGTTCGACTTTATAACAGATGTCATCGACATAATGATAAGGATCGGGAGCAGAACCGGAGGCAATATCATGAACCGTCATCAGCGACAGCGCACCAACCCTGCGCAATACTGTTTCATCGGTACTGTGATATCCATATTCCTCAAAATAACGTATACAATACAGCAAATCCCGCGTGAAGTCATCGTTCAGCCCGGTTCCGTGCATGATGTTATCCTCTGTCGGAACATAGTGTTCTTCGATGCTTCGGTACTGCTTCAGCAGCGTTTTATCATTTGCATCAAAAATCAAATAGAAATCCTCGCGGTATAACCATCCGCTGCCATCCATACTG
>JAZTZC010000472.1:0-25712 GCA_045637265.1 Eubacteriales bacterium
CAATGTCTTCCGTGTGTTTGCGGGGGATGATGTGACCGAACAGACGCTGACGGATGAGGAAATTGTGGGTGTGCTGGATACGGTGTTTGGGATTCGGGGAATTAAATAATGATAAAAAGAAGGTACTGCCGTGAAAAAGCAGTACCATTTGTTATCGGTTCATTTCTGGGTTATCCGTTCGCTCAAGCAAATAATCCACAGATACGTTGAAAAAATCCGCCAGCGCAATCAAGGTTTTATAATCCGCCTCTCGCTCACCTGTTTCATAACGGGAAATGCTGTTCTGTGAAATATTCAATTCAATCGCAAGACGGACTTGCGATATATTTCTCGATTTTCTCAATTCTTTGAGCCGCATTTCGGATAACCTCGCCAATAGTATAAAAATGATGCGTAACTATTGACAATATTATACCATTATGGTATAATCATAATATCCCAATATGGTATATTCAAGAAATCAAACAAATATGGGAACGGAAAATATATTTTACGGAAAGGATAACTCATGAAAAAATTATTTGTAGCAATTTTTCTTTGTATCTGTATGACTCTCACAGTTAGTGTTCATGCAGAAGAATTCCATATGCAAGCCAATTCCTCTCGTCATGGAGAAATCCCCATGTACATGATTTCCGGTAATGCGCCGGTTTTGGACGGTACCTTCAGTGAAGAGGAATGGGGAGACTATCTGGTAACAGATATGGCGACCCCTGATACTCCGTATACTTATGTTGAAGACTCTTATAACAATCTTCCGCATGAAGAATGGTTGGAAAAAGTTTTCACTCCCGTCCGTTTTTATGCTACATACGATGAAACCTATGTCTATGTATGTGCTATGACCGAAGATAAAGATCATGCCTGCGTAAGTTCCTGGGAAGGCGACTATGCAGATATCCGTATCTGGAAACCGGATAACTACGACGGAGAAAAGGATTATCAATTCAACAATGGCATTACAGATGTTTCTACTATTCTCAAAGGAACCGCAAGCGCATTTGATTACGCATTTGGCAGAGACGAAGATGATTGTGTGACCTGTTATGAATTCCGCGCTGCATGGACAGATATTACCAATGACGGTACTCCCGGCGAATTCCGTCTCCGTGTTGCTCTTGGATTTGGCATCAGCGATTATCAGGCCTATGAACCGATGTATCCGCCTTTTATGGGAGCTGCTACATTCGGATTTGCAGATCCGTCCATAGAAGATGACAGAAAGCATAACGCGAACACTATGATTCCTCTCGGTGTAAAGCAGGTGGCAGAACAGCCTGCAGACACTCCTGTGGAAACACCCGCGGAAACTCCTGCAGACACCCCCGTGGAAACTCCTGTGGAAGTTCCCGAACAAACACCTGATACAACAGCACCGGCACCGGCAACGGCAGATATGGGATTAATGTCTGCTCTGTTGGCAGCAGCTTTCGCTTCCGCAGCTATCGTTTATTCCAAAAAAAGATAAACAGAATATCATCTTATAAATATTATTTCAACTTGTAATTCATTTTCCGTTCCCTTTTCGATTATGAATCCATAAATCAAAAAGTCGCTGTCTCAAATCTGAGAAACAGCGACTTTTTTCTTAAATGTTTATAATAAGTGCATCATTTGCCGCAATGGTCATTTCCTTTCCGCCAACTCTGCACGTCTTCTCCTCATCAAACGCATTGATGAGAATCTGCACACGCCGTCCATCCGCTTCCCAAGCCGACGACAGAATCTCGGGCAGATTGTGGCCAAACGGTGCTGTACCGCACTCAACCGGCAGTCCTTCGATCATGCGTCCGTTGTAAAGGAACGGCTTTGCTTGTCCGCGGTAGAACTTGGTCATCTTCGCAACAAATGCAAGTGCCTTTTCCTTGTCGGGCGCGTGCTCAAAGTCGCGTGTACCCCAGTTCTGCATCAGCGTGCCGTCGGGACAGAGCACAACCGTCATGCAGTCGCCGATGGAGAAGGAATAGCCCATACGGTAGCGCAGGGTATCCATACCCGTCGGAATCGGACAGCAGACCTGATTGCCCATGAAATTGCGGACGTATTCGTGATAGAGATACGCATACAGCGGCACGGGACGTCCGATATGATAGCACAGCTCAAAGCGATTATCGGAGAACAGCAGATTGCCGATGAACGGTTCTGCCGCGGCGGATTCGCATCCGAGCAGGGTCTTGCCTGCCGCGTCGTTCCACTCGCCAAGGACATTCTGCATGTTTTCGGTCATCCACGGACCGGGTGCGGGTGCGTGACCGTGATCCTTGGAATAGCAGAAATACTGTCCGCCGCCGTGATTCTGGTCAAGAATCTGCGCATAGTCGACCTTGGAGGTGAGCAGCGGCAGATACGCATCGGCGAGAATCGAGCGTCCAAGCTCGGATGCCGGGCAGATGTCATAGCCGGAGCGCTGACCGGTACAGATCTTGGAGATCCAGACCTCGCCGTTCGGTGCTGCACACATGCCTGCCACCAGACCGTCCTTTTCGTACGTTTCGGCGCAGTTGTAGTCGATCAGATTGGAATTGATCGTATAGCCAAAGCCGGAGCAGTACACGCCCGGCATATGTCCGCGCTCGTCCAGGCCATCAAGGTATTCGTCAAAGTTGTCGGGATCCCCAAACGGCGGCCATACATACGGCGGTGCCCAAGGTGCGGTGCCTTCCCAGTGCATGAGCAGCACGAGCAGTCTTGCCTCGGTCTTCTCGGCGATTTCGTCAATCATGGGAAGTGCATTGGTATACGGATACAGTCCATTCGGATTCATCGGGATATCCATGTCGTGAATACCGCGGACGGGATAGGAGATGACAAACGGGTTGTCTTCATACCAGTCGGGCAGATTTTTGTTGTCGGCAATCTTCGTCAGGCGCTTTGGCAGGTTTTCGTCAAACCAATTGCGATAAACCTCTGCTGCCGCTTCCCATCCGCCGACAACAGGCTTGATGACGAGCGGGAAACCGGCTTCGTAGTCAGCACCGTAATCGACACCGCAGTAGTAACGGAAGATCATTTCCACACCGTCGCCTGCCGCCTTGAAGTCAATGCCCTTGACGCCGCGCTTGGCATCGTGTGCACCGAAATACAGTGCCTGCTTTTTTCCCGCCGCTTCATAAAGATACGCCATCATCTGCGAGCAGATCATATTCGGGAACACGGGAAACGAGCCCATCGACGGATATTGGGGCTCCTGTGACGGGAACCAGGAGTTCTGGCGCATTTCCATCGAATCGACAATTGCGCCCTCGTTGTACGGATAAAGAATTTCCGCATCCAGCGCACCGCCCTCACCGTGCAGTTTCGGCAGGATCAGCGGAAGCACCTCGATCCACTCGAGCATGTTCTGCGTGTGATTTTCAGCGGAGACCGATACATTCAGCGCGTCGCCGCAAGTGTTCAGCGCAAGCGTCACGGTGATGCCGTCTGCCGCAGCCGAAAAGCCTTTGTAGGACAAGACCAGCGCATTGTCGGCGGAATTTGCGCTGACAAGTGTGCCGTCTGCCGAACAAACCTCAAAGGTGGTGCTGTCCGGCTGTCGGATGCAGACGCGGAACAGCGCGGACTCTGCTGCAAGCAGGACATCGTCACCGACAGTCAGGGATGTAACACAGCCGCGCGCGACGTCAACGGTCAGTGTCGTATCGGAAAAACGTAAAATAGCCATCTTATTTGATCCTTTCATCAAAGAATATATTGTTATTATTATATCATGCCGCAGACGATTTTGCAAGTACCAAAAAGGATTTCTGCACGATTGCGGGATGACCCACACAGCATATACCGCAGGAAATTCGGATTTTTATCAAAAAACCTTGACATTACAGGGAAAATGTTATATAATTATTTGTATATAACACAAAAACAAGATTCCAAAAGGAGATATCATAGATATGGCAAACGAAAAGAAACTCGTTGAACAAATCACGTCCATGGACGAAGATTTTGTACAATGGTATACCGACATCGTCAAGAAGGCAGACCTCATTGACTACTCCTCCGTCAAGGGCTGTATGAGCATCCGTCCCTACGGCTATGCGATCTGGGAAAACATCCAGTCCATTCTGGACAAGCGCTTCAAGGAGCTCGGTCATGAAAACGTCTACATGCCGATGTTCATTCCGGAAGGTCTGCTCAACAAGGAAAAGGATCACGTTGAAGGCTTCGCTCCCGAAGTTGCATGGGTTACCCACGGCGGTTCCGAGCCGCTGGGTGAGCGTCTCTGCGTCCGTCCGACCTCCGAGACGCTGTTCTGCGAACACTACGCAAACCTGATCCGCTCCTGGCGCGATCTGCCCAAGCTCTACAACCAGTGGTGCTCTGTCGTCCGCTGGGAAAAGAATACCCGTCCGTTCCTGCGCACCAGAGAATTCCTCTGGCAGGAAGGTCACACGATGCATGCAACCGCAGAAGAGGCAGAAGCAGAAACGCTGCAGATGCTCGAGGTTTATGCAAACTTCTACGAGCAGTGCCTTGCAATCCCGGTTGTCCGCGGTAAGAAGACCGAAAAGGAAAAGTTTGCCGGTGCGCTTGCAACCTACACCGTTGAAGCAATGATGCACGACGGTAAGGCGCTGCAGGGTGCAACGTCCCACAACTTCGGCGACGGCTTTGCACATGCATTTGATATCAAGTATCTGGACCGTGACAACCAGCTCAAGTACTGCCACCAGACCTCCTGGGGTATCACGACCCGTACCATCGGTGCGCTGATTATGGCACACGGCGACAACAACGGTCTCGTTCTCCCGCCGGCTGTCGCAACGATTCAGGTCATTGTGGTTCCCGTTCAGCAGCACAAGGAAGGCGTTCTTGACAAGGCTCACGAAGTCACAAACAAGATCAACTCCTTCGTCCGTGCAAAGATCGACGATTCCGACAACACGCCCGGCTGGAAGTTCGCACAGTACGAAATGAAGGGTGTTCCGCTGCGTCTGGAGCTCGGTCCGAAGGATATCGCTAACAACCAGTGTGTCCTCGTTCGCCGCGACAACCGCCAGAAGTATTTCGTTTCCCTCGACGAGCTGGAGACCGAAATTCCGAAGATCCTCGCAGAGCTCAACGAAGCACTCTACAATGCGGCTCTGGAACGCCGTCAGTCGATGACCTACACCGTTGAAGACCTCGACGAAATGATCGCGGTCGCAAAGGACAAGCCCGGCTTCATCCGTGCAATGTGGTGCGGTGAGCTCGAATGTGAGCTGAAACTCAAGGAAGTTGCGGAAGTTTCCTCCCGCTGCATGCCGTTCGGCGAAGAAGGCTTCGGTGACAAGTGCGTCTGCTGCGGTAAGCCCGCAAAGCACCTCGTTTACTGGGGCAAGGCTTATTAATATACGATCAATTCGTATTGCAAAACAAAAACTTTTTTCCGCGGCGGCAGTTTCTGTCTGCCGCGGATTTTCTATAGGAAAGGAACCGACTTATGGAAAATTCCATTCGTTCCATTATGGAATACGTCTGCGAAACCCTTGCGTTTGAGAAGATGACCTTTTCCAAATGCCGCGATGCGCACATTCTGCGTGCGGCTGTGACCCCGTTTTCGCGTCGCGGTGAAAACTATATTCAGATTGAGACATTCACCGATGACGGCAAGGCGCTCCACCGCAATCTGGCGGCATCGGAAGCAGCTGAAGTTCTGTGCGAAATGGCGGAGCGGCAGTACAAGCAGACCAACATCCACACGCAAAACGGCGACTGCGAGATCCGCTTCTCCAAAAAGGAGCAATGCTCCATCCTCAACCGCATCAAGACCACCGCTGCACCGACTCCGCGAACCCTGACCGCGCACAACAAAAAGAAGCAGTATCTGCTCGATCCTGCAACGGATGACGGTGCGCGTGCCTTTTTATTCCATCTCGGCATTACCGACGAGGGCGGACGGATTCTGGACAAAAAGCGTCCGAAATTCCGTCAGATCAACCGCTTTTTGGAGCTGGTCAACGATATATACGAAACACTTCCGGGGGAGGGCACCATCGTCATCTATGACCTCTGCTGCGGTAAAAGCTATCTGACCTTTGCGGTCTACCATTATTTTACTGCCATCAAAGGTCGCACGGTCAAGATGCACGGCGTTGACTTGAAGCCCGATGTCATTGCCTACTGCAATGAAACGGCATCGGCTCTTGGCATGACGTCCCTTTCCTTCTCCTGCGGCGACATCAATACCTATGAACAGCCCACAGGTGAGGTGCCCGACCTCGTGCTGTCTCTGCATGCCTGCGACATTGCAACGGATATTGTCCTCAAAAACGCCGTCCGCTTCGGCGCAAAAGCAGTCCTCTCCACGCCCTGCTGTCACCATGAGGTGTTCCATTCGATGAAATCGGACGCACTTGCGTTCATCAATCGCCATTCGATGCTGTCACAGAAGCTCTCCGACGCGGCAACCGATGCGCTTCGCTGTCTGTGGCTGGAGCTGCATGACTACGATGTGCAGACAATGGAGCTGATTGACCCCGAGGAAACGCCGAAAAACATGATGATCCGTGCGCTCAAGCGAAAAAAAGCGCGTTCTTCCGCAGAAAAGGAAACATTGCAGGCACAGTATGATGCTGCATGTACGTTGATCGGCTGTGTGCCGTATCTTGGACGGGAGCAGAATCCATAAGAGTTGAAGCGCGGTTTTGACTGACAGATTGGTTGACCGCTCTATCACCCAAAATACAACAAAGGGAATCTCCCAAACCGTTCATCGGCGGAGATTCCCTTTCGTATTCATTTTCCGAACCATGCATCAAACACATCACGCACGCAAAGACCTGCAGATGTACCAGACGCACCGTTTTCGATAATCGATACAGCCAGAAGCTGTGGATTATTGAGCGGCGCAAAGCCTGCAAATACGGCATTGGGGCTTCCGCCGTCTCCTACCTCGGCAGTACCGGTCTTGGCACCGACCGAAACACCGTAACCGCGGAAGACACGCGTCGCAGAACCGTTTTCTGCAACCTCACGCATTGCGTCAATCAGTGTATCGTACGTTTCCTCGTCAAGTGCAATCTTTTCAAGCACCGTTCCGACAGAGGAAAACCGCGGCTTGGGATTGTCATGCTCGGCGATGCCCCGGACGTAGTGTGCCTGATAGCGTGTTCCGCCATTGACGAGCGTGGACAGATAGACAGCAATCTGCATCGGTGTATAGGCATTGTAGCCCTGACCAATGGAGGTTTGCAGGGTATCGGCACCGACCCACGGCAATCCTCTGGAATCGGTGTAAGCAGGTGCGGATAAAATACCCGCCGCCTCGGGAAGCTCAACACCCGTTTTCTGACCGAGTCCGAGCGAGGACATAAACGCAGACAGCTTGGAAATGCCGAGCTGCCGTCCGACATCGAAGAAGAAGTAATTACATGAATCGCGCAGTGCATCGATGACATTGATCGGTCCGTGGGAAAGTCCCGTTCTTGTAAACAGCCAGCAGCGCGGCTGATAGTCATCATAATAGGTGTAAACACCCTTGGTATCAATTTTCGTATCAGGCTCGATGATCCCGTTTTCCATCGCCGCCGCCGCGACACCGACCTTGAATACCGAGCCGGGCGCGTATGTTCCCATCAGTGCGCGGTTATAAAGCGGCAGCAGAGGATCGGATGACAGCGCGGTATAATCGTATGCGGTCAGATCGAACGTCGGATAGGATGCTGACGCTAAAATCGCACCGTTGTCGGGATCGATGACGACCAGTGCACCGGCGTTGGCATCCTCGCCGCTCTGTTCCTCGCCGGAGGACAGTGCTGATTCCACGATATACGCGATGTTCTCGGCAAGCGCATGCTCCGCTTTCATCTGCAGTTCGATATCGATGGTCAGATAGACATCCTTACCGGGGACGGCCTCTTTGATCATTGTCTGCCGCAGGATGTTGCCCTGCGCGTCTTCCTCGATCAGCATCGTTCCGTCAATACCGCGCAATGCTTCTTCCATCGCGCCTTCAATGCCGTCAATACCGACCACAGCGTCAAGCGGATAACCGAGCGCGGAATAATAATCGACCTTGGATGCCTGAATTGCTCCTGTGCGTCCGAGAATATGAGATGCATAACCGGGATAGCAGTATTCGCGTTCGGTCTGTACACAGAAATTCACACCGCGCAGATTCTGTTCCCTGACCGGTGTGATCAGCGACAGATCGACTTCATCCGCAAGACGGTACGGATTTGCCGTGTCAAAGGTCAGAACTTCAAGGTCATAACGGATACAGGCAATGCGGTATGCCATATGACTGTCGTACAGAAGCGTTTTTTCTGGTTGGCTTGGTGCGGCATCCATGACCTCGGTTTCCTCTTCTTCATACAGATGATACCGACTGTACATTGCATCCAGAACATCCTTTGCCTTCAGAGATTCTGCTCCGTCCAGACCGATTGTGGTGAGATATGTCTCAAACCGCGTTCTGGCGGCAGATGTTACCGTTTCCGGCTTGAGAAAATACAGATACCGATCATCGGCATATCCCCATGTGATTGGCAGAGACGTGGCACGTACCTCGTCACTGCCCGCATCAAGCAAGGTCAGAAGCGTATATAAAAGTTCATTTGCCGCCGCGTCATCTCTCGGAAACGATGCGGCATCCAATTCCAGCTGATACCGCAGAATATCCTGCACCAGCGGTGTGCCGTTGGTATCAAGAATCGAACCGCGGCGCGCCTTGACCGATACATATCGGCGTGTGACCGCGATTTTTTCGCCGTCAATGGTCACCGTTGTTCCCTCTGGAACCGTCAGCTGCAGAGATACCAGCCGTACTGTGTAAAAACCGATAACCGACAAAAACAGCAGGGCAAGGATGACATACCGTATGACGCCTTCCTTGCGCGTTTTCATGCGGGCAGGTGAAGATTTTTGTTTTTTCAAAGCATTGTCCTTTGGCATGGTTTCCCTCCTTTCCGCTGAGCGATCGACGGCAATATGACGGTTATAGATCCTCTTCGCGTGCAACCACCGCGTTCATCACATCGTTTGCATAGAAGTCCGACAAAATCCAGAAGCTGCCGTCAGGATCAATGACCGTATCATCGGTATACGTCACCGCAAGCTCATTGATCGCATCGATCATTGCATCAGGCAGAAGCATCGCCGTCTGACACAGCGTGCGGAATTCGTCTTCCTCACGGCAGATGATATGCTTGAGTGCGGTATAATAAAGATCGTTGAGATGGCGCACAAAGTTTTCATAGGGATCATCATACGTGATGTCCTCATCCGCATCGTCTTCTGTCACACTGTCGGACACCTCCGCAGGTGCAGATTCGGTTTGCTGTGCTTCTGCCGGCTGTTCCGTAATCGGTACCTCCTGCACAGATTCTGCGGCGTGTTCTGCGGATATCTCCCCATCTGCGGGTACCAGAAGCTCGGTATTCGCCCACGAGGTCATCTCCAGTGCCAGTGCCGCCTCGGGTGACAGCTCGGTCGACAGCGGCTCATACAGTGCTGCATACACCGATTCTTCCTGTCTGCGTGCTTCTGCTTCTTTGGAAACCTTCGGTTCTGCGGATTTTCTCGGTGCTTTTTGCGGCGGCGGAAGCTCACGCGCAAAATAGTCTTTGACATAGGTTTTCAGAACCTCCGGAACACCGGACGCATTGAGACGGGCTTTGATACCGTAATGCGCGCGGATCCCGTTTTCCGCAAGCTTGAAAAGATCCGACAAGATGAATTTCAGCTGATACGAGCGCGACAGAGACAGATAACGTACATCGATGCGCCGTTTGCATGCATACGTACAGAGCGCACCGGAAAACGCGTTTCTGGACTGCTGAACCTCGGAAAAACCGAGCAGTGAGACAAAATCGGGATCGGTTGCCCATGCGTGACGCAGAGCACCGAGCACCGACGCATACATGTGTGTTTCAAATACCTCCCGATTTTCCGCGGTCAGATATTTGGACTGCCGCCAGTTGTGCGTCGACAGGACATCACACAGCTGGGGTGTAATCGGACAATCGCCGTCAGCGTTGAAACGGACATAAAACTCTCGGAATGTGAGAATCGAGATCAGCGTCGGCAGAATATCGGCAAGGCGTTCCAGCGGAACCGGCAGTTTGTGAATCAGACAGTAATCGCAAACCCACTCGCCAAGATATCTGTCCAGCCGCGGGAATTGTTCACGGTAGGCAAGCCACAGATCACACAGAATGGTAAGTCCCATCTCCGGCTTGATCTTCTCGGGCAGATTGAGAATTTCGTAAATATACAGGAAAATATAGCTGTAGTCGGTCGACAGATAGACACCGTGGCGCACATTGTCGCGCCAATAGAGATACCAGCGCAGCTGATCCTGTGACATCTGACCGTACTGCGGCATATAGGCAAAGAAATTAACAAACGGCACCTCTGCCGAAGTACGGTTGAAATAGCGCTCCGCATCTGCCGTAAAGCGCTCATAATACTGATAGCGCTCGGGCCAGCGGAAAACCGATACCTGTTTTATCATGCTGTTTTCCGGCTCATAGCTGCAAACCGGCTGTGCCATCTGCGGCGAAACGTCACCGGGCGTATTGCCATGCGACGGCATCGGCGAAGTGCGGCTGCGGTCGACGTTGCGGGCGGCACCATTGCGGTACTGCGCGGCACGCTGCATACGCGAGGTAATATTGGGCATCGGCGGGATGTGCAGTTCCCGTGCGTCATCCTGTTCTTCTTCTCCAAAGGTAATCTCCACAGCCTCGGTATCACGCGGTCCGTCGACGGTGGTCGGTGCCTGTCGAAGCACGGATTGCGGGAGCATACTGTCAAGATCCCAGAAATCGTCACGCATTTCCCGCTGTTCTGTTTTTTTGTTGTCCGTCTTATCGCTCATCGCCGTCTGACCGTCCTTTCCGAAAAAGGTTTCTTATCTTATTATTGTACCATGGAATGGGCGGAAAGTCAACGGAGAGAATGTTAAATTTCACGGATTTATGACAAAGGGGCTGTGGCACGTTCGTGCGACAGCCCCGTCAGAGGGTTATTCGTTGAGATAAATCCACAAGCGGGAATCGATGATCTTGGTGGTTTCCTCAAGTGATCTTGCGTTGTTCTCCCAATAGGAGATCTCCTCGTTGATGATCGACTGAACCATGGAAACCGTTTTCCTGCGCGGACGCAGATCTTCAAAGAACCGAAGCAGCATCTGTTTATCGTCTTCTGTGATTTCACAGATGCGCCGTTTTTGTTCGTCTGCGGTCAGCTGATCGAACGCAGGAAGCCATTCGGCGGAGTATTCCATCGGCTGCAGGCTGATAAAGCCGGGAGTATTGCGGTTATATACGGCATCCGCGGTGTTCTTGTCATAAAAGCTGTAGCGGTATTTATCGATTGCCGCAGACAGGGCACTGTAGGTCACAGGAATTCCGGCATCTTTCGATACCAGTGCATCCTGCATACTGTCAGACAGTAAATAATTCAGAAATTCCGCGCATCCGTCCGCATATTCCGTGTCCCACAGGACTGCGGCAGACAGGTCGGATGAAATGTAAGCACTGCTGCCGGAGCGCGACGGATAACCGCACAGCGTAAATTCTGTATCGCCGAACAGCATTTTCAACGCAGGGAAAGCACGGATATTATTGAACTCCACAGACAAAAATTTCAGATCGCCGTTTTCCAGAGCCGTACCGACCGTACCGTTGACCGTCCAATATTGATTTTCGCTGCCGTAACGGGTATAGCTTGCAAGGTCATTTCCCATGCCGCTGTTATAAAGCTGTTCTCCGTGAGACAGTGCTCCTGCATAGACATCGGTATAACGTGTACGGTCGTTTTGGATCTCGTACAAACCGCGGAATGCAGAACGGAACTCCTCACTGTCAAAATACGATGTTTTGGCATCATGATCAATAAATTCCGAATAGATATCGAAAAATGTATTGTTAAAAGCGGCAGAGAGGAATTGACCGTCCTGCAGCTGTTCCGCGATGGAAATGAAGGTATCATAGGTCAGCTGACCGGGCACTGTGGATGCTGTGGCTGCAAGTGTGACCAGATGCATATTCAGCGGAATCTGATACTGTCCGGTACCGTCACCGCCGATGGAACGCACACAGCCGAGCAGACGCGCGCTGATTCTCTCGTTGAGGTCGAGAAACACATTTTTCTCGTAATAGGATTCAAGAACCCCGATATCCCCGACCATCAGCATATCGGGATGCGAACCGTACAAGAGCATTTCCTCGATCGTTTCTTTATAATAATCCTGTAAAATGACACCGCCGATATCGCCGATCATATTCAAGCGGATTTTATAAGCATCATTCTGATTGTTGAACTGTGTAACACAGTCAGCAAGCCACGCCTGCGCTTCGGTTGTCAATCCCATGACATCGATTTGTATCACGTTTCGTGTATCGGTATCGGGAATATGCGACATCCGATACAGCAGAAGCCGACCTGTCCCGGCATTGTATTCGAAGACAGCCTGGCTGTTCAGAATATAGATACTTATCACGCCTTCTTTATCACTCCGCAGCCCGGAATCATATCTGTCCAGGATTTTTATCGGCTGGTCATTTCCCTGATACTGGTAGATTCCATTGTTGTCCTCATAATAATAGTTCTTGTCCGAACCGCAGTAAATCCTTGCCATTTCCAGATTGGTCGGAAGATACAGCGCGTATTCCTTGGTTTCCTTGGTTTTCAGGTCTACAGTGAAAAAATTACTAATGCTTGTACCATAAGAAAACCTTTTATCTCCGAGATACTTTTTTATTTGGTAGACATGACCGAGCAGGGTTTCAGTCAGATGCATATCATAGCAATATTCGTATCCGTCATACTTGTCTATGAAAATAAACCGTTCTGTGATGCCGAAATTTGTTTGTTCTTCAAAAACCTGTATCGTTTTTTCCACAGTATAATTGCTGATATAAACAGATTTCTCGAATTTCCCGTCGGCATCGGTGATGGTCAGATGCCGTTCGTTTCTCTTATCTTCGCGTGACGGGGAGTAGAGCAAAACGTATTTCCCATTTTCAAGCGGATAAACAAAACGCGGGATGATATTATTTTCCTCAAACGACGGAAGATCGTATGCAATCAGATTTCCGTTGTCATCAAGCACCGATAATTTATATTGAAATGTCTGATTTCGATACATCAGAGCATTGATATACAGCTGACCGTTTTTGTGGTAAATTATGGGTGTTGCTGTTTTGATTTCTGGATACTTTTCAAAGATATCTGTGATCTCATAATCGATCGTATATCTCACAGGGGACAGTATGGTACTGTCCCCTGCGGTATCCGATGATGATTCTATGTCTGTAAGGGCGGAGAACTCTGTGGTTGTTTCCATGACAGTATTTTGTGTTACAGTATGGTCATGGTCGGATATCTCTGCGCGGCATGACGTAAGCGGAAATAAACAGAGAAGAACCAGGAGCACATATAAACATCTTTTCATGGAGTACCTCGCTTTCGGCGCATTGTAAAATGAAGTTGCAATACTCAGCAGAGTAAAAATTTTCAAAAAAGAATATCCATTATTGATTGGAATTTCAAATATAAGTTACGTATCCCATTGGCGTAATCCTCCTGTATCTCATGGCGAAAAACGGATGATTGCGTCGTATACAAACGACACGGTGGAAGTTTCGCAGGGCGCTCTGCTTGATTATAATATATCATATATGAGTATTGTTGTCAATATATTCTGCAAATAAAATGAAATTTTGCCACATATGACAAATCGAGTGTTATGATTTTTTACAAAACAACAAGGGGCATCCTCCGATACCCCTTGTGTCTCTGTTTCTGTAATCCGCTCACAGCTTCTCTGCAATCGCATCCATATACTGCATCGCGATCCGCACTCCGTCCTCAAACGGCTCGGGATGGCACAGCTCCAGCGCATACGCACCGTTATATCCCGCGTCATGCAGTACCTTCATGCAGGCGGGAATATCGATGATACCCGCGCCGACGGTTGTATCGCGCAGATACTGTCCGTGCTTCGTCGGATACCATCCGCCCGTCGGAATGACATCGGCAAAGTTCTTTTGCAGATAGTCCTTGACATGGACGTGCAGAATATCGGACGCAAACGCCGAAAGAAACGTCGTGGGATCTTCATCGACAAACAGTATATTGCCGAAATCGCCGCAGACACCGGTATTGTCACAGACGCGGTGTACCTCCCGATAGAAGCGACCGAAGTTTTCGATTCCATTTGCATACATGCCTTGGTCCTCATAGATACAGGTTACACCGAGCGGTTTTGCACGGTCGGCAATGCGAATGGCAGCGGCTGTAACTTCTTCCAGAACCACATCTGTTTTCGGTGAATCCGCATCCATTCTCAGACCCGTTTTCAAGGTGTGATGCAGATATGGACAACCGAGCGCCGCCGCAAGTTCTGCATGACGGACAAGCGCATCCTCCGATGCAGGATTACCGTACACGTCACAGCCAACGGAATAACATGCAAACGTAAGATCAAATTCGGCAAACACACGGCGGATCTCTTCTGCCGTTTTGGTATCGGGAATCAGGGTGTCACGTCCGATGCTCTCCAACATTTCAACGGAGGAGAAACCCATCGCGCGCGCATATTCCGCTGTTTTCTGTGCACCGTCGCGGATGAGCATTTCGGTAAAGTACGTATAGAACGAATAATTCACTGGGAATACCTCCATTCCTTTTTTCAATCATTATATACCGAAAACAGCAAATTGTCAACCGCATTTCGGTTTTTTATCGGATTCGATTGACAATCGACCGCCGCGGTGTTATAATGAAGAAAAAACGGAAAAACAGGAGAAAACGTATATGAAAAAACATATCTTTTCCATTCTGCCCCTTTTGCTGTGCGGCACACTTCTGATCGGCTGCGGCGGAACCGCGTCTGCCTCCCAAAACGAAGAAACTGCTGCTGACACACAGCCGACAGATACCACTGTCCCATCGACAGAACCAGTCACAGAAGCTGTCCCGACCGATCCCAATCTTCTGTTTGAAGACAACTTCGACGGCGATACGCTCGATGATGACAAATGGGAGCTGTGTCCCGAGTGGGAGCGCCAGGGTGGTCTTGACGTTTGGGATCATGAGATGTCATACCTTGACGGTGAAGGACATCTGGTTCTCCGCGCGGAATGGGATGCGGATGCGGGACGCGTCAAGTCCGGTGCTGTCCGTACCAACGGGCGCTTCTCGGCAGGCTACGGCTACTACGAGGCATCGATCAAGTTCCCCTATGCTCCGGGTACCTGGGGCGCCTTCTGGATGATGTGCGGCAATGTCAGCGGTGTTGACGGCTCTGCTGCCGACGGCGTGGAAATCGACATCATTGAGTCCATCGGCAACGACTGGGGTGCCTGCAACAGCGCGCTGCACTGGGATGGCTACGGTGACGATCACAAACAGGTCAACTCCGGCGAGCTATACAACCACGGTATTTACGACGGCAATTTCCATACCTTCGCACTGGAACGCACGGTGGACGGCTATATCTTCTACATCGACGGCAAGGAATCGTGGCGTGCGACATCCGATATGTGCGTGCCGTGTCCCGAGGAAGGTTATCTGAAGCTGACGGTCGAAGCTGCCGATTGGGCAGGTGCAGGCTCGGATGCTTCTATCAATGCACTTCCCGCAGACATGGTCGTGGACTACGTCAGGGTTTACAAAGAAAAGCCGCAGGATTAACCATCGGATAGAGAACAAAAAAGAGATGAATCGCTGTTATACCTATTTTAAGATCGTTGGTAATTTCGATCCCGACGATATTTCCGCAATCTTAAATCTCACGCCCGAAAAATCATGGAAAATCGGAGATTTACGCCGTAATGGCACAAAATACGATTTCGCACTATGGGACATCGGAAGATGTACGGAATATGATGTCGAAGTCAAGAATCAAATGCGAAAAACGATTGACATCCTGAAGGATAAAATTCCTCTTCTCAATCGTATCAGACAGGAATATGACGTATCGTTTTTTCTGGTCATCGTTCCGACAATTGATGCAGACGATATCAGTCCATGTCTTGCCCCCTCCCTTGATATCATTGACTTCTGTCATGCAACAAGAACAGAAATCGATATCGATCTGTATGTATATGACCCCAAAAACGAATAAAGAATCTCCAATATATTCATCCCCCGCCGAATCTTTCCATATCGGTGGGGGATGAACTTTATATTATCACTTTTTCATTCGATCCGATACATTTCAAACATCACAAGATGCTCGACGCGGAATACGGCATATCCGTCCTCATAGGTAAACGGAATCTCCGTATCTTCCCCATCACATCCGCCAATGCGGATCACACGAATCGGAGCATCACATTTGACAGCAACCGTAAATCCGACAACGGGAAGCAGTTCATCCGTGCAAAGCAGATCCACCGCGCTGACAAGAGTGTCGTGCTCCCGACGGAATGTCACAAGCTCGACCTGTCTGGGCGCGTTTGATCGGATAGACAGATCGTTCAGATTCAGATATCCGCCGATGAGGGACAACAGCAGCCTGCGATGTGATCGGCGTGGATCGTTCTCAATCGGTGCTGCCGACCAAATGACGGTTCCCCTGCCGCGTTTCTTTGCAAGCAGCGCGGGAATCTCCGTCGGGATACCGGGCGGATTGGAATGAATCGACGCAAACCGACGCTCTGTCGGTTTCGTGTACGGCATCGTCATCGTGGCAAGGATATTGGCATCCTCAACCGCAAGCACGGGAAGCGAGGTTTCGGTCGGGAACGGATACTTTTCCGTAAACTGCCCGAAATACTTCTGCCCGCTTGCTGTCGGCGCCATATAGACCGCTGTTTCCTCGGTATAACGGACAAATTCTGCATCCATAAGACGCTTGATCACGCGCTGATCCTCAACACCTGACAGATACAGAATCCCGCCGTTTTCCACATAGCGTTCCAGATCGTCGAGGTTTTTCTCATCCATAAATGCAAGTCCGGGTGCAAAGACCATCCGATAGCGCGACAGTCGGTCGGTCCGGTCGTTTCCGATGACTCCGACGGGAATGTTTTCCTCAATCATCGCACGCGTTACGCCGATCGCACAGGTTTTGTTGTCGTACGGAAGACCGCGGCTGTTGTAATGACCCGTTGTGGTATAATAAACGCCGATATCCTGTACCATCTCGCCGGAAAAATACGGTTCATATGGCATCTGCCGTTCAAAAACCCGTCCGACAAGATCGTAAACTCGCGCATCGAGCGTACCGATGGGATCAATCGCATCGATGATAAACGACGCACCGTGATGTGCCGCCGTCAGCAGAACCTCAGTTGACAGATGCTCCTCGGTTTTGGAGATCGTATGGACATACAGACTGCGGTCACAGCGGCATGTCATATACTCAAACGGCTGATTTTTCGTCTCATTGTAATAATATTTTGCCGTAAAGGAATGATTGTAAAGGTCACCGTACAGGTCTCCGCCGGCATAATCACACTGGTCGTTGACAAGCTCTGTATTACAGAAATGCGACGGACCCGCTACCGCGTTTGCATAATTGTGCTCCACCGAAACGCCGGGGACACAGCGCTTTGCCGTTTCTGTCGCCAGTGCGGCAAACTCGCCCATCCAGCGAATACGCAGTTTTTGAAACTCCAGCCAATCGGGATCGTTCCAGTCGATCGACGGTAAATTGCCGCCCGGCAGTTCACTCCGTCCCGTTTCCGCAAGATAGCGCGCACGGCAATGCTCACAATGGCAGATCTCCGGCCAGAAGGTCATGTCAAAGAAAAAGCCGTCTACATCAAAATATTCCGCCATTTCGGTAATCTGTGCCGTGACAAACGCGCGGTACTCGGGGTTGTTCGGACAACAATGACCGTAGCGTCCGCCGCGCTGTCTCTGGGAAGTACCGTCACGTGATACGATACGCCACTGGGGATGACGATCCTCCTCTATGGTGTTGTAGATCAGGCTGTAATAGCCGACAACGTACATGCCATTCGTGTGGCAGAGATCGACCAGCTGACGCATCAGATCCTCACGACCGACAAGTGCGCTATGCATATGTCCCGTTTTTGTCGGCCAGTAGCAATGCCCGACATGGGATTGCAGGTACACCATCGGTGCCTGAATATGTGCACGCTTCAGATTTTCCACATAACACCCGGGATCAAATTCTGACAAAAACCGTTCGTCCCAATCCTCAATGTGCATATCGACAAGATTGCGTCGGTATGCATTCCGATACCAATATGCCTGTGCCATAGTTATTCTCCTGTTCTGTCTGTCGGAATTCTTTAATATTCCGCCCGATCAATGACCGACTGTTTGAGTGTGGGTGACAAGCGATTGAAATATTCCGAGAAACCGCCGATACGGACAACCAGATTTTCATGCTGTTCGGGATGTTCGAGTGCATCCAGCAATTCTTCCTTGGACGCACAGGTAACCTGAAGCTGCATGCCGTTCATGCGGAAGAAGCCTTCGGTCAGGGGTTTGAGCGCAATTGGCAGATTTCGCTTGGAAATACGGATGTTGGTGATCGGCGTACCGAGCACAAGATCGAGCCGCAGAGCCGCGACACTGGACAAAAGCGCTGTCGGACCGTTTGTATCACGACCGTGAATGGCACCGCAGGAGTCACACAGCGGTTCTCCGTTCGCACGTCCGTCGGGTGTTGCACGGACACCCATTCCCGCATATTCGTAGGTGGTAAACTGGTTGGAAACCGGGAAATACCGACCGCCTGGTGTACAGGTATGGCGTTCAAACTCCGAGAAAATCCGCTCGGAAAGCATTGACGCAATCGCATTGACCGATGCATTATCGTTGCCGTGTTTGGGCTGACGTGCACAATCGGCAAGGAACTGCGGCTCCTGTGCATCGAGCTTTTCAAGGAACTGTGCCGCAGTATACCGTTTTTCCTCGTATACGAGCGTTTTGACAACCTGCATGGAGTCAATGACATTGATCAAACCTGCGACATTGATAACACTCCAGTTGTATCTTGCGCCGCCCGCATTGAAATCCTTCATGCGGTCAATGCAGTCATCGATGAACAATGTTCTGATCGGCTGCGGACGGAATTGTGCGCGCGATTTGCGATGCTCTTCAAGATTATCGCAGACAGACGCAACAACTTGCTCTGCCTCACATGCATATGCTTCGAGAAAGGCATCAAACGTATCATATTTGTCAAGATTTTCGCGCAGGAATTCATCAAAGATCAGCGCAGTGTTGATACCTGCATCGTCCGAGCCGACATTGGAAAGACCTTCGATCATCGTTTCGGTACAGCCGCCGAATGCGAGGAACTGTAAATCCTCTTCGGTTACCTGCGGAAGACGGTGATTGATTTCCCGCTTGTATGCATCCCAGTTGTACAGCGCCGGCTGACCGCAGCTTGTTCCGATTGATGCGTAAGCTGCCTGCCAGACCGCCTCAGGCATATCCTCGGTGACAAGCAGCTGAATGTTGGGACGGCGGATATTGTGTGCCGCATCGATACACTGAACCGTCAGTTCGTTGTAATGCGGACCGAGCGGCAGGGACCATGCGTCGTTGATGTCGATATGACGGTACATCTCACGCAGGTAATCACGGATGTCCTCACCGTTCCAATACGGATACAATCCGCGATCGAGACCGCCGATATCGTCACAACCGTCAACGTAATAAACAAAGTTCCACGCCACCAATGCTTCATAGATATTGCGCGGTGTATGATTGGGCACATGCTTCAGCGCATCGATCAATGCCTGCGGCGCTCTGACCGCCTGCAGATGTGCAATACAGCGCTGACGGTAGACTTCAATGCCGTCGAGCAGCCGCAGCATGGCATCACGGAAATCGCCCGCCTGCAGTGCTTCCACACGGGCACGGTATCCGTTCAGACCGTCTGCAAGAATCCGACGGAAATTGATAAAGGAATGGGTATACCCCGCGCCGCCCACTGTATGCGGAGGACGAACGGGAACGATCTGTGCAAATTCTGCTGACAACAGCTCTGCCGCCGCGGGAACCTTCTGCGCAAGATATGCCAGATTTGCGGAATAAGTATAGGAATATTCCGGCTTTACGGCAATATGGGCGTTTTCCGCATTTTTATTGATACACAGACCGCACGGGTAGAGCATCCCGCCGTCATACGGTGTCAGTGCCGCATGTTCAAGATAGGATGCTGCGGCGCAAGCATACCGATACAGCGGGGTTCGGTCGGTATGGATGACAAGCTCTGCAGCATAATATTCCTCCTGCGACAACAGTTCCTGATACAGTTCCATTGATTTATTCCAGTCCTTTCTCTTTTATATAGCGAGCGATGGCACGGCAGAAGCAGCGTCCGGAATGTACCAGTCTCTCCTGCGAGACGATGTTGCCAACCTCACCGAAATAGGTCGTTTCAAAGGAAAATGCGATTTCAATCCCCTTCTGACTGCCGCACCAGGCACCGCACGACTTGTTGATCGGACCGCCCTGATTCCATGACACGCCGATGGGCATATCGTTTTTCGTTTCATACAGCATGGCAATGGGGTCTTTCATCATCTCTTCTTCCAGAATCTGCCCGAATCGAATGAACGCCTCGGTCAGATGTGCATTGCTGTTATGGACGATGAACAGCTTGTCATTGCTTCCGCCGAAGTGCCACGGGGAGTGCAGATCAAACGCACATACAACGTCCCCTTTTCCGACAAGTTCTTTTACATAGCGAACACCCGGATAAAGATCCTCTGCATAGTCGCGGTTATGGTCGTGCGGACGGCGATTTTTGCCCTGATCGCCGCGGACAACACCATCAGCATCGACAAACGGGATCGCGGTGATGCGGCATCCCGGAATCGGATTTGCGGAAAATTCCTCCAAAATGCCCTCCATGATATAGTTGCCCGTTGCCTCACAGCAATGATGACGCGCGGTCAGAAGGATGTTATTTGCACCCACCCCGAGAACAGCAGCAGGAATCGGCGTACCCATGCGATCCATGACGGGAACCGTTACAGGAACACCGAGCCGCTCGCAAAGCCGATGAAAACGGGAAGGATGATACAGCATATTGTGCGCAAAGTAAACACAGTCTTCATCCTCACCAAAGTGATAGGTGAAATCGGCATAGTTGTTTTCCGCGGTATTGCTCCACGACCAATGATAGAGATCATGGCTGACCGCAGCACCGAAATAGCCGACCCAACGCGAATTCGGCTGTGTAAAACGAACCGTTTTCCCCTGTGCACCGCGCACACAGAACGCCCAATAAAACCAGGGACCTTCCGTATCGCGTAGATCAGGTTCAAAAACGACTGTATCTTCCGTCACGGAATGAATCACGGCATTTCCGCCGCAAAAGTCGGTTGTAACCTTCAACATATGCATCATTTCCTTTCTTGCAGATTGGTTTTCCGCCATATCTGCAAGTATTTTTATCATTATATCATAGAATCAAAACGGTGTCAATTCCATATTTCGATACCGACATTCAATCATAAAATAACAGCAGATCGTATTCTGTGAAATTCCGATAATTTTCTCAAAAATAGTGAAAAACTATAGATTTTCCAAAGCAGATTTGGTATAATAAAAAGCAAGAATAAAAACGCACATGAAAAAACAATTTTTTACAATAGAAAGGAGCGCCACTATGAAAACCAACAGCATTCTCTGCCTGCTGGATACCGAAACAGGTGATGTAACCGAAATCAAACGATTTGACCGTCTGATTGAAGCGCCGTTTTTCCGTGGAGAGCGGGAACTGTTCTACAACGAAAGCGGCAGAATTTTCCGTCTTTTCATGGACAGCAGAGAAATTGAGGAAATCCCGACCGGCGAATGTAACCACTGCAACAACGACCATGTTCTATCCCCGGACGGTACCATGCTCGCTATCTCCCATTCCCCGGAAAGCGATTGGCAGTCCCGCATTTATATCGTCGGTCTGGAACCGCAGACACCGCCGTGTCTGGTTACGCCCATCGGTCCGAGTTATCTTCACGGCTGGAGTCCCGATGGAAAAACACTTGCCTACTGTGCCTGCCGCAACGGCGAATACGATGTCTACACCATTTCCATTGACGGCGGTGAGGAAACACGTCTGACCGATGTCCCGGGACTGGATGACGGTCCTGAATATGCACCGGACGGACGTTATATCTGGTTTAATTCTGTTCGATCGGGATTGATGGAATGTTTTAGAATGGATGCTGACGGCAGCAATCCCGTCCGTCTTACCGACAACGGTCGGAACAACTGGTTCCCGCATATCTCCCCGGACGGAACAACGATTGCCTACATATCCTATGACCCTGCCGAGGTACGTCCCGACGATCACCCCGCCAATAAACACGTCGAGATCCGCTGTATCAATCCCGACGGAACCAATGACCGTACCATGGTGAAGTTCTTTGGCGGTCAAGGCTCGTTCAACGTCAATTCGTGGATGCCGGACAGCCGACGACTGGCATTTGTCCGATACGAAATATTTGATGCATAAGTAAAAACTTCCGTTTCATTCGATCAAGGAGGACAACATGATCCGCACACTTGACACATCCATGCTGAATATCCAGAAATCCTATCGGGAACTGGCTCCGATTGCCGCCAAATATGGACTGCAGGCAATCAGCATCCCGGACACACTGTTTGATGATCCGCAAAAGGCAAAAGAAGAAACAGCTTGGCTCAAAGATCAGGGACTTGGCTGGGGACTTCTCCCGCTGCCTGCCGATTTTTATCATTGGGATCTGACTGATGATGCATTTGAACGCACACTTGAGATTCTGAAACGTCGCGCTGATATTGCCGGAAAGATCGGCGTTACACATGCCTATAACCATGTTTGGCCGACCAGTCCGCGTCCGTTTGACGAAAACTTTGCGTGGCACGTCGGAAGAGTCAAAGCGGTCAGTACAGTTCTGCGAGACAACGGTATCCGTTACGGTCTGGAATTTCTCGGTCCTCACGAACTGCGTACATGGCAGAAATACGAGTTTGTCCATTCCCTCTCCGGCGTTCTCGCAATTGCCGATGCCGCCGATAAGATTGCAGGCATTGCCTTTGACACATTCCACTGGTACTGCTCATCCGGCGGCTGTATGGACGATCTGCTCTATATGGCAAGCCATACCGAGCGTCTGGTTGCAGTGCATCTCAACGATGCAGTCGAAGGCGTACCATATCACGAGCAAAAGGATATGCAGCGTCGTCTGCCCATGGAATCCGGCATCATCGATACTGCCGATATACTCCGTCGCTTCAAGGCATCTGCAAACGATGCGCTTTATATGATTGAACCGTTTGAACCCGGCAGAACCCATTTCCGCGTCTTGTCAGCAGAGGAAGCAGTTGGAGCTGCGGCAGAGATATTTGCAAAGCTGGAAACATAAAGAAGGTCTCCCGATGTGAGTGGGTTACACATCGGGAGACTTGCTATTTATTAGATAAGATTATTCTGTTCTGACACATCCAATCAGCGTGCGTTCCGTACCGCTGTATGTACAGGTATACAGAATCAGATCATACGGTGTGTCAAGAACCGCTTCAACATCGGTCGCATCGACAACCTTTACCGAAGCAATCATATACTGCGTCGTATCACCGTCCATATCCGTAAACAGAACGATATCGTTGTTCTTCAGCTGATAGAGATCGGCAAAATGACGTCTGTAATTATGACCGGCAATCACGAAATCATTCGTTTCCGGCGTCCCGAACTGTCTGCATGGCGCAGCTTTCAAATTGGTATCATTGCTCTCCGCAAGAACGGGAAGCGACAACGCAAGTGTGGGGATTTCGATATATCCGACATAATCGAACGACCCAATCCGCACGACTGTCATCGGCGTATAGTCCACATGTACAATATCAAAGTCAGAGACTTGTTCGGTGTCAGATCCTATCGCAATCGGTATCTCCTCCGTGATGTCTGTTGTTTCATCCGGTATTACGGACAAATTCTCTTCGGTCTTTGCATGATTCTGCTCTGCGATCTGAACCAGGGTTTCGTATACCGTACGGTTTTCTCGCGCTTTAACAGAATCTGTCACAGACGTATAGAGGAAAAGGAGCAGCGCTGACAAAATCAGAACTGCTCCGATACCTACAAAAGTAATTCCAGCGAACTTACGACGCATGGTTCTTCTCCTTCTTGGAGGAAAGCAACAGAATACCGATACCAATCAGCAGCAAACCGCAGCCTGCAATCACAGGAATCGGCCACTTAAGCTGACCGGTCTGCAGAAGGATCGCTGTGTTGGTTACTGTAACGATATCTCCGGACACGCTGTAATATGGCGTATAACCTTCTACAGGTTCCTCCATCACGCTCCATTCGCCCTTGGAATCGAGGTCGCTCCATGTAAAGGTCCAATGATTCCATGCACCGAGCCAAACCGATTCAACGGCTTCTTCGCCGTTATAGAGCGTCATTCTGACACCTTCCGGTCGTTTTGCATCCGGGTAATGTGCATCGTCCCAGGTCTTAACAATCGTCAAAGAAACCTTATCGGGAATATCAAGGGGATCCTGCGGGTTGATTTCATCAAGAATTTGTTTATTGATGACAGTAACGGTATTTCCCTCGGTGCGGTAAGTCACAACGTAATCCTCGGGAACATTCGGCTCGGAGACCGTCCAGACAGCATCAGCAGAAAGGGTACTCCATGTATAACGCCACGCATTGTCCTCATTCAGAATTACTGTTTCTGCGGTCACACCGTTTCGCAGAAGCGCGATTTCAACACTCTGCGGACGGATCGAACCGTCGTCGTCCCATTCCTTGATAACGGTCATAGAGATATATTCTACAGGCACAACAACAGGAATTTGTGTATTGACAACAGTCACACAATTTCCGTCAACAATGTAGGATACCTCATATCCTGCAGGAACAGAAACTTCTTCAACGCTCCAACCTGCGTTTTCTTCGAGCATAGTAAAGGTATGTTTCCAATGATTTTCATCGGAAAGTGTTACCGTCTTTGCACGTTCACCGTCACGCAGAAGTGCAATTTCCACGCTCTGCGGACGCGCAGAACCGTCATCTTCCCACACTTTTTCGACCGTCAGCGATTCATAAGAAACGGGAGGAGGAGGGGGAGGAGGAGACGGAATCTCGGTATTGGTGATAACCGTCAAAGTATCTTCCGTATGGTAAGATACCGTATAACCGGAGGGTACAGAGGACTCTGCAACCGTCCAAATCACGCCGTCTTCAAGACCGTTCCACGTGTATTCCCAGCTGTTTGCGTCATTCAGCACAACGGAACGATCAACGACGCCGTTTCGCAGAAGATCAACAGTAATCTGTGTCGGACGTCTCAAACCGGTATCGCTCCAAACCTTGCGGGCAGTCACGGTATGAGTCACAGGCGGAGGAGGCGGATCTTTTTTGTTGATGATCGTGACAGTGGAGCCTTCGGTCGTGTAAGATTCCGTATAGCCGTCGGGGACATTCGTTTCCTCAACCGACCATACAGCGTCATCATCGAGCTCACTCCATGTGTAAATCCATTGATTTTCCTGATTCAGCACAACCGTTTCCGCAACCGTTCCGTCACGCAGAAGCGCCACGGTAACCTGTTCGGGGCGGTCAATGCCGTCGTCATCCCAAACCTTGCGAACCGTCAGCTGCTGTTTGACAACAGGCGGCGGAGTCGGTTCATCGAAAGCTTCAACGAGGAAAATCCAGTCGACCTCACCGATCTTGCCGGAATATTCGTTTCCGAGCGACAGCGGTGCGGTAAGCGTAACGTCAAGCTTCAGGCTCTCGTCCGGAAGAAGTTTGCCGAGGAGAATCGGCTCTGTCACATCGGCAAAGCCTTCAA
>JAZTZC010000473.1:0-2087 GCA_045637265.1 Eubacteriales bacterium
ACCTTCTCCCGCAAGGTAAGATTTAACGGCTGCTATTTTTAATTCCTCGCTGTATTTCTTGTTTTTTCGCATAAAATAACCCCCTTAGTGTAGTCTTGAACTTTTTGTTTTTCAAGTGTCTACTCTAAGGGGATTATATCAGGTTAATGTGCCCTTGCTGTGTGGATATTTTTGTTCATTGCAAAGAAACCGTCATCACGGAATCATTCCGTTGACCCGCATTCTGCGTTTCAGCCATCCGCCGTGCAGATAATAGAGGAAAAACGCAAGCGACGTAACCGTCCACGTAATCGGATAGGACAAAATCAGCGTGCGGATATTGGGAGACAGCGGAACCACGGCAAAGATCCAGATGATACGAAGAATACAGACCCCGCAGAGCGTCATCAGCATCGGACGGACCGCATCGCCGCATCCGCGCACCGCACCACTGAAAATCTCAATCGCATTATAGGTAATAAACAGCGGCGGAACTGTTTTGATAATGACCTCGCCGACCGCAAGCACGCCCGGGTCATCGTTGAACAGCCGTATGATCGCACCGCCGCACAACACAGAAAACAGACTGATACATACCGTCGCGATGACCGACAGCCCGAAGCAGACCTTGACACCGCGTTTGATGCGGTCAAATTTCCGTGCGCCGAAGTTCTGACCGACAAACGTTGTGATCGCCACACCGAATGCGGAAATCGTCATCCAGAAGATCGAATCGATTTTGCTGTAAACCGTCCATGCGGCAATCGTATCGGTGCCGAAATCGTTGACCGTTGCCTGCAGAATGACATTGCAGATATTGTACATCGTGGACTGCAGTCCTGCAGGAAGTCCGATCTGCACGATCTTGAGCAGTGTCAGACGGTCAAGTCGGATCTGCGGCAGTCGGAGTCTGCAGTGTTCCTCCGGCATACGGGTCAGGAAATACAGGACACAGACGCAGCTGAGCAGCTGAGAAAGCGTCGTCGCCCATCCCGCCCCGGCAACACCCATGTCAAATACCACGACAAACAGAATATCCAAAACAATGTTGCACAGACAGCAGAGAATCAGCACGATCAGCGGTCGCCTTGAGTCGCCGAGTGCCCGCAGAATTCCCGCGCCGACATTGTACAAAAGCCCCGGAATGATGCCGACAAAATAGATGCGCATATAGGTCACGGCATAGCCGATAATATCGGACGGCGTTCCCATCGCAGACAGGACAGCAGGCGCACAGATCAGACCGATTGCCATAAATACCGCACCGCCCGCAATGCCGAGCGCAATACCCGTATGTAACGCACGTCGGAGTGCATCGTGCTCTTTGGCACCGTAATACTGCGCAATGATGACCGTCGCACCCGATGCGAGTCCCGTAAAGAATCCGACCAGCAGGTTAATAAAGGTACCTGTCGTTCCGCCGACCGCCGCCAGCGCTTCCTTGCCGACAAAATTACCGACAATCACAGCATCGGCTGTATTGTATAATTGCTGAAAAAGACTGCCGAAGAGGATCGGCAGGAAGAAGCGTACAAGCAGCTTCCAGATCACCCCTTCGGTCATATCGAGTTTTCGATTCATAGAAAATTACAGCGTACCGAACAGTCTGTCACCGGCGTCACCCAGACCGGGAACGATGTAGCCCTTTTCGTTGAGCTTTTCATCGACACCGCCTGCGTAAATCTGAACATCGGGATGCATCTTTGCAAGACGTTCCACGCCTTCGGGAGCAGCGAGAATACAGACGAACTTGATGTTGTTGCAGCCGCGCGCCTTGATAAAGTCAACTGCCGCACAAGCGGAACCACCGGTCGCCAGCATCGGGTCAAGCAGAATGACCTGTCTGTGTGCGATATCCTCAGGCAGCTTGCAGAAATATTCCTTCGGTTCGAGCGTGTCATGGTCGCGGTACAGACCGATATGACCGATCTTTGCGGACGGAACGAGCGACAGAACACCGTCCAGCATACCGAGACCTGCGCGCAGGATCGGGACGAGCGCCAGCTTCTTGCCGGAGATCATCTTGACCGTAGCCTTCGTGATGGGCGTTTCGATTTCAACATCTTCCAGCTTCACATCTCTGAGTGCTTCGTAGCCAACCAGCATGG
>JAZTZC010000474.1:0-5775 GCA_045637265.1 Eubacteriales bacterium
CAGTAGGCACAGCGCGTCGGGCAGAACGGAATGGAGATATAGACCGAACAGGTATCGGGCGTGGTTTCATCGGCAAGCGTCTTTTCAAACAGCGCAACATCAGCCGCCAGCGTCGCCTTTTTCGGGTTGACAAGCATTTCCTCGCGCAGAATCGCCTTGACCGCCTCATGGTCATAGCCGCGGTTGAGATAGTCCATCGCCAGCTTTGCGGGACGGACGCCGGTCAGAATCCCCCAGACAGGGCGGTATTGCAGCAGAATCTCACCTGCATCAAAAAAGCATTTGCCGATGACAATTTTCATCGTTTTCTCTTTGGTATGCAGTTTACTGTAGCGCATCTCGTGGGCGGCAGTCGCTTCTTTTCCGTCATGACGCAGGGTCACACATGCTCGGACACCGACCTCTGTTTCGTTTTCACAAAGCGGCTCTGTGTGCACATATGCGGCGGTGGAAGTCTCTGTCTCCACCTCGTCCTCCGAGAATTTGACGCCCGGGAACAGCATCATACACAAGGTCTGTACATAATATGGATTGATTTTTCCGTCAATGCGTAATTTCATAGATTCGTTTGACGGTTGTCAGCCGTCAACACTCCTTTTGGGGTTATTTTTTTCTTAATACATCGCTTTCCATCATGACCGTCACGGGACCGTCATTGACAAGCGCAATCTGCATGTCCGCACCGAACGAACCCGTTCCGACAGGGATCTCCTGCGCACGCAGAAGCGATACAAAGTGCTCATACAGCTCATTGGCACGTGCAGGTGCTTCCGCTTCAAGAAAATCGGGACGGTTTCCGTGCGCATAGTTGGCACACAGCGTAAACTGGGAAACAACGAGCAGCGAGCCGCCGATATCCTTGACCGACTTGTTCATCTTGCCGTTTTCATCGGAAAACACGCGGAACTTTGCAATCTTTTCTGCAAGGACACGTGCGTCTTCTTCGTCATCGCCTTTTTTGACACCGAGCAGGATCAGAAATCCTTTTTCAATGCGGGATAATTCCACTCCATCCACGGAAACTGCGGCGGAGGTCACTCTTTGTAATAATGCTTTCATCTTGTCCTCTTACTTTATACTGTTTTCTGCATATGCAGTGAACGAAGCAATGTTCCCTGAAAATCGGCTGTTTCTGCCAATGTCTGTACGTGAAGATACGAAAATCCACACGGAGCACCACTGCGCATGGAAATCGTGGTTGGTGTATCACCCAAACCGCTTACCGTGCAAATACCCTTTTTTGTATCATAATCAAAGGTAATGTCCGTCCATATGTCCGACGGCGTATCGGTTACTTCTAAAACAAACGGAGCTTCATCCGCAACTGCCTCATCACAGGCATTGTACCAATGATCGCACAGAGAGATGCGCACACCCGAACGCAGCACACGCAGAGATACCGTAATCCTTGCTGCTTCTGCCGCTGGGAAATTCCATGTCACACCTTGCTTTTGGTAAGCAAGGCGCGGATCGTCGGTGCGGCAGATCTGCAATACTTCCTTAAAATCGCCGTCGGGGGACGGAACCAGCAGAGCGCCGTTGGTACGGTTATACGCACAATGTCCCGAAAAGCCGCGGTAGTTTCCGAGATTGGATCGCACAAACATATGCGTGGTCACATTGTCAAGACCGAAGCGGAAGGTTTCCGTACGCTCCGTTTCATAAAGCCAGTCAAGATCAAGCAGGACAACCTTGCGTGCGGAAACATTCTGACCGAAGCACACAAGGATTTTATTGTACGGCAGTTCCAGAATTTCCGCCTGATGAACACTCTTGTCACGCGAATCCACACCGCCGACCGAACGGAAATCCGCGCGGTTCCGCAGACCGTTCAAGTAAAGTTCACGGAAGCCCTGCCATGTTTTGCCGTCGTCTGCGGTGATCGCCAGATGATTGGCATCGCGGTTGGTAAAAACATCCTCCCACCTGCCGCTGATCTCGCCTTCGTTGAGCGACGGGAAATCATTGATGTGGTCAAGCTCCGGCATCGGCTGGGTATTGCACCAGAAGAACAGAATCCTGCCGTCCGACAGCTTCTGCAGAATCGGCATGGTAATCGTGCCGTGGAAAATCGTCGGTTCGGGTCCTGTCCAGGTGTCCCCTCGATCGGCGGAGCGGTATTCGTAGTGGAAATCCTGTGATGTACGCACATGCATCAAAAGCGTACCGTCGGAAAGAACGACAACAGACGGTTCACACGAGTCCTGCTGCCAACGCTGACTTTTATGCGGCGGTTTGATCTCATGGCGCGGTGCTGTTTTTTCAATCACATGAATCTGCCACGTCTCGCCGTCATCATCGGAGGTACAAACTACGGGATGCGTAATCCCATTACTGTCGCTTCTCTGTCCGAGAATCAGCCAGCGACCGATCTCGGTGTAATATTTCGGCGTTTTGAGAATATGGATGACCGCATCGGAAATTCTGACCCAGCGGTTATCCACACCGTCATAGCCATCATCGTTCAGCACTGCCCACGTACCGCCGGACCCGTTGGGATTGCTCCAGCCACGACGGTATTCATTCGGATAAGCGGCAATGTAACGACCGGTCGCAGGATTGCATCCGGCAACACCGAGCACACGGTCATCGGTCACGCATATGGTTTTCCATGAAAGACCGCAGTCACGGGATGCGATATAAACAAGTTGTCCTGCATCATCCGGCTCTTTTTTCCCGGTGACACCGTAAATACGGATCTCACCGTCCGCTGTCACACAAACCGAACGACTTGCATCACACGGCGGGACAGAAACGACCTGCGGCGCATATACTGCCGAAAGCAGATCTCTGTCACCGTCCGAGAGGTTATTTTTCATAGCACAAAGATAAGAAAACACAGTCATTCCTCCAAAACACAAGGTTTGTGAACGCGCAAATCGTTCAAGAACGGGTGACATGCAGGACATCGCGGATGGAACGCAGTCTTGCCTGAATCGAATACAGATGCTCCAGATTCTTACATCCGAGTGTCATCGTAATATTGACTTCATTGTCGTTTTTATTCTGGGAGTTCATTTGCAGAATGGAGACGCGCATATCGGCAAGCGCCATCGTAATTTCCGCAATCAAAACATAAGAGTTGACTGCCGTGATGTGAACAACCGCCTCAAAGGTGCGGTTCTGCTGACCGTTGACATATTCATCCACCCACTGTGCATCCTTAAAGCGGCTTGCATCTTCGCCGGATGCACGCTTCTGCGCAATGTTCATGCAGTCTGCCTTATGCACGGAAATACCGAAGCCCTTGGTCACAAACGCAACGAGCTTATCGCCCGGCAGAGGATTGCAGCATTTTGCATACTTGACCTGACATCCATCCACACCATCCACAATGACAGAGCCTGTGAAATGCTTGGCGTGATGCACCTTGGGCGCAAGCTGAACCTGCGAAACGTCACGCAGAGGTTCGGGCGCGGGTTCCGGTACAACAACCGCGTCAAACGCATCGCGCAGCTTGCCTGCAAATTTGGAGACGGAAAGTCCGCCGTAGCCGATGGTATTATAAAGGTCATCCACTTCATGCAGTCCCAGACGCTTGGCAATGTTTGCCATAATCGTGTTGTACTGCGCATCGGTGTAAGGGATTCCGTAATGCTTGAGCTCGCGGTCGATTTCCGCACGTCCGACGGCAATATTTTCCGTCCGTTTTTCCTTTTTGAACCATTGGCGGATCTTATTCTTTGCTTCAGATGTCTTGACGATCTTCAGCCAGTCACGGGACGGACCGCGCGACTGTCCGGAGGTAATAATTTCAACAATTTCACCGTTCTGCAGGACACGGTCAATCGGAACGATCATACCGTTGATCTTACCGCCGATCATTTTATTGCCGACCTGCGAATGGATATTATACGCAAAGTCGATGACGGTCGAGCCCTGCGGCAGAGCGATGACATCACCCTTCGGGGTAAAGACAAACGTCTCGTCCTGGAAAATATCGATCTTCAGCGCACGCATAAACTCATCGGGGTCATGCGTGTCCTCTTCCGTTTCGACAAGGTTTGCAACCCATTCGAGCTTCTTGTCAATGTCGCCGCCCGATTCCTCGCCGGACTTGTATTTCCAATGCGCAGCGATACCGTATTCGGCAACATGGTGCATATCCCAAGTCCGAATCTGCACTTCAAACGGAATACCGTCACGACCGATGACCGTCGTATGCAGAGAACGGTACAGATTCGGCTTCGGCGTGGAAATATAGTCCTTAAAACGACCGGGCATCGAACGGAACATATCATGAATGACACCGAGTGCGGTATAACATTCCAGCTCCGTATCGACAATGATACGAAGTGCGTAGAAGTCATAGATCTCATCAAAGGACTTATTCTGATTATACATCTTTTTATAGATCGAATACACGCTCTTGACGCGGCCTTCCAGTTGGAAGTGGATGTTGTATTCGGTCAGCTTATCGGCAATCTGTCCGCGCGCTTTCTCGAGGAAATTGCGGTTGATGCCGTATTTGCGCTCGATGTCGTTATAGACTTCATTATAGCCAATCGGGTCAAGATACGACAGGGAGAGATTTTCCAGTTCGTGCTTGATGCGCTGCATACCAAGTCTGTGAGCCAGCGGTGCATAGACATTCATCGTCTCCAGCGCTGTCATTCTGCGTTTATGTTCAGGCTTTGCATCCAGCGTGCGCATATTGTGAATACGGTCACACAGCTTGATAAAGATAACGCGGATATCACGCGACATGGCAAGCAGCATCTTGCGCAGATTTTCCACGCTCTGCTCTTCCTTGTCGGCAAACGGAATATTGACCAGCTTTGTCAGACCGTCGACCAGCTCTGCAACGACAGGACCGAATCTGCGCGTGATCTCGTCAAGATCGACCTTTTCCGCGCAGTCCTCGACGGTATCATGCAGAAGAGCAGCACAGATGGAATCGGTATCCAGTCCCAGACCTGCCGCAATTTCCGCAACTGCGATCGGGTGCGAAATATATGCCTCACCGGAATTACGGAACTGACCTTCATGCAGCTCTGCCGCCATATCGTATGCCTGACGGATCTTGTAAAGATCGTAATTTTTACCGGATTTTTCAAGAATGAATAGTAATTTTTCAATACCGTTATTCATAGTCAGAATTCCTTTTAGAAATCATGAAATATCTCAAACGCCGTATAGGCGGAGTAAGTGTTGGTACAGCGGTGCCGCAGTCAGATCGATCTTTTTGCCCTGCTCGGCAGTCAATGTACAGAAAAAGCCGTCATCACCCGATTTATCCTGCAAGAGAAGTCCCGTCTGCGCAAACATATCACAGATCAGACGTGCGCGGCACATCCCGATTCCCGTATGAAAGGCAATCCTGCGGTAAAATACTGCCACAGATTCCGCGCCGCCCCCGGTTATCTCCCGCAGATACATCCATATCGCACGGCAGTCCTCGCGCCCGGGAATCATGTCCGATGCTGTCAGACAACCCTCCGGCAATACCATCGTTCCCGACTGAATCTGTCGGTATACCTGTGTCTGGCGGTGTTCAAACGTATTGCCGTCTATTGCGGGATGCAGATCCGACACCAGCATCTGTGCGGTGCGTTCTCCGCGAAATTCATTGATTTCCAGTGTGTACACAAGATCAATCAGATCTCCCGCACGGTATGCAAAATCTTCTGTATGGCAACCAAAGACCATCGCGGTCCGTGTGATTGTATCATCCTCGGGATCGGAGATGAGCAGTTTTGTATGCTTGCCCCCGGACAGCATGGAGACCGTCTCGATTTTGGCGCCGCGCAGACAGAACAACGGCTGAGGATTGGC
>JAZTZC010000475.1:0-10954 GCA_045637265.1 Eubacteriales bacterium
GTATGTGCGAAAAGTGCAAAGCGAAGTTAGAGAAGACCGGATCCTATGCCGGCGCATACATTGCATTTGTCAACCGCATCGCCGATGCCATCCGCGACGAATTCCCCGATGTCATGATCCATACCTTTGCCTACCGCTTCACCCGTCAGGCGCCCGTCGGTGTCAAGCCCGCACCGAATGTCACCGTGGAAATGTGTACGATCGAGGGCTGTTTCCGTCATCCGCTGAACGAATGTGACGCGATCGATGATCCGCATCTGAAGTCCGACACATTCCCCATCCTTGTGGAAAAATGGTCACATTTGTCCGACACACTGTCCATCTGGGACTACACGACCGACTTTGCGCATTATTCCCTGACCTTCCCGAACTTTGAGGTCCTGCGCAAAAATGCCCGCCTCTTTGCAGACAACAACGCAAAGTACATCTTTGAGCAGGGCGCGTACACCTCCCGCAACGGTGAATTCTGTGAGCTGCGCGGTTACCTGTTTTCAAAGCTGCTGTGGGATCCCTATATGGAAAAGGAAGAATACATCCGTCTGGCCGATGAATTCATTGACAATTACTACGGTGCGGGTGCCGAATATGTAAAGGAATACTTAGCACTTGCCCACGAGGTGACAAAGAACCACCATATGAGCGTCTACGACCATCCGACCGTACTCTATCCGAACGAAACGAGAATCCTCCGCGGCGAGAACGACCCGATCCCGCTGACTGTTGAGCAGGCTATGGACTACCGGAACACCGACTTTACGCCGTATCTGACATGGTACTCGGTTCTCGTTCCGAATCCACTTCTGACAAAGGGCTATGCCTTGTTTGACGCTGCCATCGCGGCAGAATCCGATCCCGTTCTGCGTGAGCACATCGAAGCATCCGCGCTGCAGGTGCGTTATCTGGATTCGTACTACCGCCGTGCGTCGCTTGATCTCGCGCGGGAAAATCTGGAACATGTTCTGCGTGCGGTTCTGCCTGAAAACGGAGCGCGGGACGCACTGATTGCCGACATCTGCACCTCCGTCCTTGCAAAAGAAGAGGCGGAATACGCCGCGTTCAACCGCCGCATGTATGACGATATGCTTGCACATCGCTGCGATCATATCCGCGAGGGCTTCTATCTGGAAAATTACACCCCCGAACAGCTGCACTTTGAACGTGATCCCCTCGGCTGGCTGTCATAATGCGCGTTGATTATTCACAAATTGTTTACATTTACGCCGCATACCCGCCATATGCATCTGTTATACTATTATAAGTATATTCTGTTCGTTATCATCTGAAAAAGCGAACCTGCGGAAAGGATCTGCGCATCACACACGCTCCGGTACGGAAATGGGAAGCGTGCGGATGCACCGTCCGGAAAAAAGCCGTGTTCTGCCGTTTTCAGATATTGCAAGTCCCTGCCCGCATGTCCCGGACAGCACCGCGCCGCGTCTCCGAAGCACCGTCTGCAAACGAGCGCAACAGCGATTTTGTGTGCCATCTTCGATAGATTCTGTTGATCGTATCCGGGAATTCGGGCGGAGTACCTGCAGGCGTTTGACTGATAGACATCCCGATGGCGAGAGCGCTTTGCCGCTGCCCGCTGTTATAACCGTTGCACGGCAGCATGATATGTCTGCCTTTCCCTGTTCATGTCAAAACGCATTCCGAATGGAAGGATACTACCGTTTTATTGTTTTCCGTGATGCAATTCTGTTATCTGTATCAAAGGAGTACGCTTATTGGGTTTGTTTTAATCGTCGTATTTTTCTGGGCGCTGTTCGCTTCCCGCTGCGAGAAATACAAATAAGCCGATACCGACTGACAGAATCCGACAATGCCCTCTTTGCGGCATCACAAAACAAGTATTGTATGTTTCATTTAAGGAAAGAAAGGAACCCAAAGGTACATTATGGCAAAGGCTAAACAAGCAAAACCCACAAGCAAATTAAAAGTCATTTCTCTCGGCGGTCTTGAAGAGGTCGGTAAGAATATCACTGTTCTGGAATATGAAGACGATATTGTTGTCATCGACTGCGGCATGGGCTTCCCGGATGATGAAATGCCCGGCGTTGACTTCGTCATTCCCGATGTCTCCTATCTGGAAAAGAATCAGAACAAAATCCGCGGTATTTTCATTACGCACGGTCATGAAGACCACATCGGTGCACTTCCGTACGTCCTGCGTGATATCCATGTTCCCGTCTACGGTACCCGTCTGACACTCGGTATTCTGCGCAACAAGCTCTCCGAACACAGCTACGATGTGGAACCCGAGCTGATCGAATGTAAGCCGGGCGATGTCATCCGCGGCGGTGTCTTCTCCGTTGAATTTATTCATGTCAACCACTCCATCGCCGATGCTTGTGCATTTGCAATCAAGACACCCGTCGGTACCGTTGTGCATACCGGTGACTTCAAGATCGACTTAACACCGATTGACGGCGCAATGATCGATCTTCCCAGACTCGGCGCACTCGGCAATGAAGGCGTGCTCCTTTTGCTGTGCGAATCGACCAACGCCGAACGTCCCGGCTACACCCCGTCGGAAAAGAATGTCGGCGCGTCGCTGGAAGACATCTACTTCCGCAATCAGGATAAGCGCATCGTCATCGCAACCTTCTCCTCCAACGTCCACCGTGTTCAGCAGATCATCGATACCAGCGTCAAATATAACCGAAAGGTCGCCATCACGGGACGTTCCATGCTTAACGTCGTTTCCGCGGCAATCGAGCTCGGCTATATGACCGTTCCCGCAAACACAATCATCGATCTCGGAGAGATCAAGAAATACAATCCCGAGCAGCTGACCGTCATCACGACCGGCTCGCAGGGTGAACCGATGAGCGCGCTGTCCCGTATGGCTTATGCAGAACATGACAAGGTGGAGCTCGGACCCAAGGATCTCGTCGTCATTTCCGCATCTCCGATTCCCGGCAACGAAAAGCTCGTTGGACGTGTCATCAATGAACTGACCAAGAAACGCGTTTCCGTCATCCACTCCGGCGTTGCGGACGTCCATGTTTCCGGTCACGCCTGCCAGGAAGAAATCAAGATGATGCATGCGCTGCTCAAGCCGAAGTATGTCATGCCCATTCACGGTGAAGACCGCCATCTCGGCGCACATAAGGCACTGGCAGAAGCCATGGGCACACCCGCAGACCACATCTTTGTCTCCGAAATCGGACGTGTTCTGGAAGTCGATCAGAACAGTGCGAAGTTCAACGGTACGGTTCCCGCCGGTCGTGTCCTCGTTGACGGCTACGGTGTCGGCGACGTCGGAAATATCGTCCTCCGTGACAGACGTCATCTGTCCCAGGACGGTCTGATCGTTATCGTCGCAACGATCGATACGGTCGAACGCACCATCATTTCCGGTCCCGATGTCGTTTCCCGCGGTTTTGTCTATGTCCGTGAAGCCGAAGAGCTGATGGAAGAGGTTCGCTCCATTGCGGCTGAAGCCATTCAGGAGTGCTTCGACTCCGATATGCTCGACTGGAACCACATCAAGGGTGCCGTCAAGGACGATCTGACGAAGTTCCTCTATCAGAAGACTAAGAGAAAACCGATGATTCTGCCGGTTATCATGAACGTATAAACATCACGGCGACAGGCAGTCCATTTGTCTGCCGCCGCTTTTTATTACAACAAACATTATGCTGTTTTCATCCACCGAATTTTTATTTGCGTTTCTGCCGCTGACGCTGATTCTCTATTACCTGTTTTCCTTTTCCCGGCATCTGAAAAACATCATCCTCCTCGCCGCCTCCCTGTTCTTTTATGCATGGGGTGAACCACGGTTTGTATTTGTCATGCTCGCGTCGATTGTATGCAACTATATCGCAGGACTCGGTATCGGCGCGGCAAAGGCAAACGGACATCCGCGCACGACAAAGCTCATGCTCATACTTGGCATTCTCTGCAATCTGGGATTGTTGTTTGTCTTCAAATACCTGACCTTTGTGCTGGACAACGTGAACGCGATTCTGCCCCTGCCGTTTGCCGTTCCAGAAATCGCACTTCCCATCGGTATTTCGTTTTTTACGTTCCAGTCCATGTCCTACATCATCGATGTCTACCGCGAACACGCCGATATGCAGAAAAATCCGCTTGATCTGGCACTGTATGTCGCGCTGTTCCCGCAGCTGATCGCAGGTCCGATTGTCCGATACGAAACGGTTGCAGAGCAGATCCGCTCCCGCCGCGAATCGTGGGCAATGTTCCATCCGGGATTCTGCCGATTCCTCACAGGTCTTTTCAAAAAGGTGCTGATCTCCAACCAGATGGGACTCGTTGCCGACAAGGCATTTACAATGAATGCAGATGGCACCCTCGGTACGGCAATGGCATGGCTCGGCGCACTTTCCTATGCACTGCAGATCTATTATGACTTCTCGGGATATTCCGACATGGCAATCGGTCTTGGTAAGTGCTTCGGCTTTTCCTTTGAGGAAAACTTTGACTATCCGTACATTTCCTGCTCCGTCACGGAATTCTGGCGGCGCTGGCACATTTCCCTCGGTACCTGGTTCCGTGATTATGTCTACATTCCGCTCGGCGGCTCCCGTGTCAAAACCCGCACGCGTCTCGTTTTCAATCTCGCCGTTGTCTGGATTCTGACCGGTGTGTGGCACGGTGCGGCATGGAACTTTCTTCTTTGGGGTGTGTGGTTCTTCCTTCTGCTGACCGCGGAAAAGCTGTTCTTTGCAAAACGCATCAAGCAAAGCGACCGTCTGCCCTTTTACAAAAAAATTCCCGCGTGGCTGTACGCAATGACCGCAGTTCTCTTTGGCTGGGTCTTGTTCCGCGCGGAAAACCTGCCGCTGGTGCTTTCTTATTTCAAGGTTCTGCTCGGCAGCGGTGTCACAGGAGACTCCACTGCTCTGCTGTTTCTTGCACAGAAGGCGGTCTATTATCTTGCGGCGATCGTGTTCTCCGCTCCGCTTTTGCCGTATCTGCGCCGCGTTTTGAATACCCTGCGGGAGAACAAGACAACCGCCGTGATTCCTGTCATCTGTGACATCCTCTATCCGATTCTGATGTTGTCGCTGTTTTTGATCTGCACAGCATATCTGCTCAAGAGTACGTATAATCCGTTCATTTATTTCAATTTCTGATATGAAACACACAGAATTTACCCTTTTTTCAAGTCGTCTGGCAAGCACCGTCACAACGGTTGTAACTCTCGGTCTGATGGTCACCATTGGTGCTGCAACGATCCATCAAAACCGCATATCTCTGTTTTCGCCAACTGCAGATGCCGTCACGGGAGAAATCCCAACATGCAAAACCCGTCTGACAGAGGCGTTTGATGAAGGCATTTTCGGTTTTTCCGACTTTCTTTGGGTCTACGGCAAGACGCAGAAGCTGTTCGGTGCCACAGTGTTTGAGGATGCAGGCGTCGGTTATCTGATTCTGGATCGCGACGATAAGCTCCATTTCAACACACTTCCCGCGGATGCCGCACCGTATGCCGATGCTGTCGCTGCCCTGCGCAATGACCTTGCTGACGCTGACATTCCGTTTCTCTATTTCCAGTCTCCGTCCAAGGAAATCGACGGCTATACCGATTACCCACTCGGAATCGATTATGCAAGCACAGACAACGCCGCCGCAATGAAAAACGCTCTGCGAACCCACGGCGTGGAAGTGCTGTCGTTTGCCGAGGAATTTGCTTCCCGCGGCATCGCACCCGAAACCCAGTTCTACCGCACCGACCATCACTGGACGACAGAAACCGCGTTTGAAGCTTTCCGTATCACACTGCCCTATCTCAATGATCGCTTCGGCTGGTCGCTGAATCCGTCGCTCGGCGAATACGACAGCTGGCAGGCGCTCTATCAGCCGCAGTCGTTCCTCGGCCCGACCGGACGGGGCATCGGTGAAGCGCTTGCGGGACTGGATGATTACACTTAACTGGTACCGCGATTCGATACGGCCTACAACGTCTATTATCCGCCATCCTCGACCGAGGTTCCGTATTGGACAGGTACATTCCACGAAACCATGGTACGCGATTCGCTCTTATATTCGGAGGATGTATCCGCCAACCGCTATGCCTCGTATTTTCAGTACGACTACGGTGAGCTGATCATCGAAAACCGCCTTGCCGACAACGATCTGCACATCGCGATCATCAAGGATTCCTTTGCGCTTCCGTTCACGGCGTTTCTGTCCACAGCTGTGTGGAAAATCGACATGATCGATCTGCGCGAGTTTGAAGGTTCGGTCACACAGCATTTAATGGAAACCAAACCCGATCTTGTCATTATGATGTATACAAACAGCTCATTCAATGATCCTGCGATTTATGCGTTCCACGATTAACGAAATATAAGAAACGATCCTTCTTTATAACCGCACACAAGCGGCAAAAGAAGGATCGTATTTTTTATTTCAGAATCGAAAACACCACGGTCAATACCGCATAAATCACCGGCTGATGCGCCATATAGATCGGCAGAGTGTGCCGCCCGATAAACCCAAGCACGGGAATATTGGGCTTTGCAAACACGGAGAGCCATCCGTGTCTGTCAAAGATCCGATACAGAAACCATCCAGTGACATAGAGGAAAAACCACGGAATCAGCGGAAAATAGTCTGTTGAATAGAAGTCGGGACCGGGAAAGCCAAAGAGCGCCGTGAAATCGTTTGCGTACAGCACCTCGGGCAAAACCGCAATTTCATGACCGAAAACGATCAGCGCACCTCTCTGTACGGTCTTGGTCAGACCGAAGATGACAAACGACAGTACCGCACCGAGATAAGGATTGACATGCGCAAATGGCTTTGCAAGGACTGCCATCATCAGCATCGAAAGACCCATCAGATTCAGCACGCCGAACAAAATCTTCTGTGCCGGCATGAAAATCAGCGTAACCGCGCTGACAATGACCGACGCACCGAAGACGATCAAGCCGCGCTTCCACGGTTTTCTGCCGAGAGAATGACAAAATCCCGAAAGCAGAATGAACGTCCAACAAATGCTCTGCTGCCAGAGATGCGCCGCATCCGAGCGATACCAGTCCGCGCGCACCCCGAACATGTAGACGAGATCCCACATCGCGTGGTAAGCGATCATCGAAAGCAGCGTAATACCGCGGATGACATCAAGCGCATGCAAGCGTTTTTTCTCACTCATGAGAACAGCACCTGACGCGGCGCGTGATCGGTTTCGTAGGCATCAAACAAGGGACGGAGCGTGACACCCTCGACCTTGCCTGCGATCAGGTCTGCCCACGAGCAGTCCAGCGGCTCGTCCGTTGTAACGGAGTACATCAGATTGCCGCGGAAAATCGTATAAACGCCGACCTTTTCATTGTGAACACCGACCGGGGATTCCACGCTGTAGGGGATGGCAAAGTCCACCGTGATGCACGATGTTTGTTCGGTTACAACAATGTTGAGCATCCCGTTTTTGTATGTGTAATCCGCGCCGGAAATCGTCAGATTGTGTGCGGCAACGGGCACATAACAGGACAGCGTAACCGGACTGCCAACAGAATTTTCCCGCACCGTGAAGGTCACATGTCCGTCATACGGATAGGCGGTCTTCTGGGAAAGTGACAGGACACCGCCGCCAACGGGAATTTCCGAATCGGAGGAGGAGAAATACGGTACAATGACGGTATTGCCGTCCACAAGATACGCAAATTCTGCAACCGAAGCAATGCCCTCGCCGCCGCGCATCGTACAACACCAGAATGCCTCAGGACAGTGCAGACGCAGAATGCGGTTGTTCTCCACACCGACAGCACCGAGGCAGTTGTCACAGCCAAAGCCGCCGTTTTCGCGCTGACCGAAACCGATACCGTTGTAGTAAATGCGCTGTGCAGCGGTCAGATAGTCACGTTCACCCGTATCGGCATACAGCTGCATTGCGCAAAGGAAGGAGTCAATGACAGCACACGGCTCTGTCCACTCGGGTCTGCCGAACCAGTTGTAGTTTGCATAGTTTGCGGTCATGCCGTGCTCAGTATACATCGCAAACAGTTTTTTGGCAGCCGAAAGATACTTCTCGTTTTTCGTCATGCGATAGGTACGCAGAATACCGCGCGTTCCCGTGAGCGTTGCATGGGTCTGCACACAGATGCCGAGAAAGTCGATCTTCAGGAAGTTTTCAATCATGACATCAAGCAGATCACCGATTTCTGCATCCTGCGTCATTTCATACAGCGCACTCACGCCGTCCAGCGGAATGTACGCACATCCCGTATCGGTGGAAATAATCCATTTGCCGACAACCGCCGCGCTGTGACCGGACATTTCCCCGCCGCCGACACGTTCTTCGGGAAGGATCGGATATGCAGGATACAGGTCTTTGACCGGCAGGAACAGATTCCGTCCGATGGTCAGTGCCGCGTCATAGACATCGCGCCGTCCGGTATAACCGTAGTACGCGCAAAGTCCGCGCAGAAGCCAGGAATGACCCGATAACTGCTGTTCGTTGACCATCGCTCCGTGATCCGTGGTACCGTCATAGATCGGTCCGAGATAGCCGCGTTCGTTGCGGGCTGCAAGCACGATGTCGACGATCTCATGCAGATACGCCGGTTCTTTCTTTGTCGTTTCGGCGATTCGGACAAGGGCAAGAATGGTTCTTCCCTCCCAGTCGCCCGGCCATCCCGCCTGATCCATATTCAGGACAGTTTCAGGACGGTATTCGCGCATTTCCAGCCGCGCGGCAAGCAGTCCCGCACGTGCGGCAAGATTTCCGCGGGGTATATAATTCTGATTGGAGATCGGTTTCATGTTGTTATCCTTTTATTATTCATAAGAATTGAGAACGAGCATCTTTACATACGCCATATATTCGCGCACGATCGACGGAAACCATAATTGAATCCGCTCGGTTTTGGCACCGACATAATCGGATTCCAGCCCATATTTGCCGCAGAGAAATGCAATGCGCGGCATGTGAAAGGTTGAGGAAACGGAAATGCAGTCATATTCCGCAAGTCCGTGCGCATCGATCAGGCGAAGAAAGCCGCGGATGTTGCCCTTGGTCGAGTTGGCTTCCTCGTCAAGCAGAATCCGCTCGGAGGCAATGCCGTGTTTCTCCAGATACCACGCCATAACCTGTGCTTCGGTATAAACCTCACCCTCATCGGTCGCACCCGATACGAGCGCAATCGCTTCGGGGTTCTTGTCAAGCAGTTCCAGCGCCGCATCAAGCCGTTCGGCAAGCATTTCCTTCGGCTCTGTACCACGGACGCGGCAGCCGTAGACCAGCACCGCGGTTTTACCGTCATTGGATACCTCTGTATGCTCATACGAGGACAAAAAGCCAAGAAAAATGCAGAATGTCACAGTAAAGAAAATGACTCCGAAGCAGTACAGTCCCCGTACCGCCGAAAACAGCTTCTTTGGCAGATGCGATTCCCAGAACCGCTCGGTCAGGGGCGGAATGACAATGACCGCGACCGCCGTCAGCGGCAAGGCATAGGAGAAGGCGGTTCCCGCATAGGAGATTACCGACAACAGATACTCGGTAAAGCAAAACGCAGAGATGACAATGCAGATGCCGACAATCACCCGCAGAGGGGACGGTCTTGTCACACGTGCTGTGATTTTACTCATTGGGGTATTGCTCCTCGCAGAGATATGCGGCGAGCAGCTTCATCGTGTTGAGCACACCGTCCACATGAGAGCGTTCATAGCCGTGAGATGCGTAGACACCCGCACCGATCAGCGCATGACGCAGATCAAAGTTACGGACAGCGACCGAGCAGTCGGAGGAATACATGATATACATATCGACAGCATAACCGATGTCGTGCTTCTTTGCAAGCTCAACCAGCTTGCAGTTGATATCATAGTCATAAGGACCGGAACCGTCCGCCGCGCAGATGGAAACCTCACGCTCGGTGCAGGTCAGACCGTTGCCGACACAGCCCATATCGACACCGAAAATTTCCGTAACGCCTGCAGGACAGATACCTGCCGCGCCGTGACCGACTTCTTCGTATGTGGTGAAGTGGATATAGATATGGCGGTCGGTCTTGATGTTGTTGTCAACGAGATACTTGGTAAAGCCGAGCAGGATTGCCGCGGAGAGCTTATCGTCGAGGTAACGGCTCTTGATGTAGCCGGATTCGGTGATGACTGTACGCGGGTTGACGCAGACGTAACAGCCGTTTTCAATGCCGAGCGCCTTGGTGTCAGCGGCAGAGGAAACGACCTCGTCGAGCACGACTTCAACATTGTCCCAGTTACGGACAGAGGAATTGACACCGCCGTTGACGTGTGCGGAAGCATCACACAGCTGGAGCGTGCCTTCCACGGTCTTGCCGTCGCGGGTATAGACCTTGACAAATTCCGTTTCGGTATTGGATGCGGACAGACCGCCGACGGGTCTCACACGCAGACGACCGCTGCCCTTGACCTCAGCGACCATCGCACCAAGCGTGTCGATGTGTGCGGAGAGCAGAATCGCGTTGTCGTCGTTTTCCTTCTTGCAGAGCGCACCGAGGTCGGCAAGCACACCGCCCTTCAGCTTGATTTCCGCGGGAATACCGAGCTTTTCAAACTGCGCCTTTGACCAGATGCCGACTTCTTTGCAGAATCCCGTCGGGCTGTCGATGGCGAGCATTTCTTTGAGTACGTTCAATGTGTAATCGAGATCGAATTTCATGATGATGTTCCTCACTTAAAGTTATTTTGATGGGTACAGTATATCACAAAACGACGGGGATTGCAATGGGTTTGGGACTGTGAGAAAAATTTTTTGAGAAATTCAGAAAAAGAGGGAACTTTTTTTGCAAATAGAACGTCTATATAAAGTGAGGACACAGAAGAAATTACGATACTATGAAGAAACCGTAAAAAATATTTCCGATATCATTCGACATATTGACAGCGAAATCCGCGAATGATATAATACATTTACAAAAGTGTCCAAACGCCACCCAAACACCCAAAGGAGCAAGCCTATGAAACGATCTCACATTGTCTTATTGACCGCAATCCT
>JAZTZC010000476.1:0-8543 GCA_045637265.1 Eubacteriales bacterium
TGCCGCCATTGGAACGCATTGTCACGCCAAAGACGGCTTTTGAGATCATGGCATATGAAAAGGATTCTGCTTTGGGACGTGCCCTGCGGGATACCTATGCGGCGTGGGCAGAGCATGATTCCGATCTCGGACGAAGACTGGATGCACTGTCCCAGCCGCTGGTGCAAAGAAAATGCCGACTGGATGATGAGACGCTCGGGATACTGTTCGGCGATACGATATCGATGACGCAGTCGCGGCTGGAAAGCTATGTCATGTGCCGCTTTGCATATTTCTGCGGATATGTACTGAAGCTGAAGGAAACGAAACGCGCTACGTTTGACGGTGCGGATATCGGTTCGTTTGTGCATGATGTTCTTCGTCGTTTTATGGAGCTTTATTCCTCCGATGACGATCCTTCGCGCTTTGCCGATGAAAATGTATTGAACGGTGTCATCGGGGAACTGGTGCAGACGTATCTGACATCGGTCTGCGGCGCACGCTGGGATACCCGTCAGCCTGCACGCATCCGACATCTGTTTTCCCGTCTGCAAAAATCAGCTTCTGTAATTGCGCGGAATCTGATGCATGAATTTGAGCACAGCGATTTTGTTCCGCGCGATTTTGAACTTCCCGTCGGCGGCGATGACGGACGGGCGATTCCGACGCTTGCCATCACGGCAGACGATGGGACACGTATTCGTTTGTACGGCTCGATTGACCGCGTGGATACTTATGAAAAAGACGGTGTGACTTATGTGCGCGTCGTGGATTATAAAACCTACGTCAAGCGGTTTTCGCTCGACGATGTTGCCGCGGGCATCAATCTGCAGATGCTTTTGTATCTGTTCGCGGTCTGGAAGAACGGAAATACGCGGTATGCGGGTGAGCTTCGACCTGCGGGGATTCTCTATATGGGTGCTGAGCCGACCGAGGTCACGCACAACGGAACACCGACCAAAGAAGAAGCGCTTGCGGCGGCAGAGGGCAGTATGAAGCGTTCGGGCCTGTTCCTTGACGACATGGATGTCCTTTTGGCAATGGAGCACGGTCTTGGAGGCAGATATATTCCCGTGAAGCTGAAAAAGGACGGAAGTCTTCAAAAGAGCGCACCCGTACAGTCGTTGGAGGAATTCGGCGCACTGATGCGGGATGTTGAGCATACCGTGGCGGAGATCACCATGGAAATGAAGCACGGATGTGCAGATGCGGTTCCGATTTCCGTTTCGGCATCCGAGACGGGACGCGATCCGTGCGCGTACTGTGCAATGAAAATGGTTTGCAGAGGAGGTGTCAGCGGACATGTATCAACTTGATGAAAAATGGACCCGGGGACAGCGGGATGCCATTTTGTCGCGCGGGGAAACCCTGCTTGTTTCCGCGGCGGCGGGATCTGGCAAAACCGCGGTGCTGACCGAACGGATCCTCTCGCGTGTACTGGATGACAACGATGCGCTCGATCTTTCCACAGTGCTTGTTGTAACCTTTACGAAAGCGGCAGCAGCAGAACTGAAATCACGTATCCGCGGAGCCCTCGAGCGGGAGCTTGCGAAAAATCCAGGAAACCGCCGTCTGCATACCCAGCTGTTGTCCGTCGGACGTGCAAAGATATGCACAATTGACAGCTTTTGTCTTGATCTGATCCGTACGCATTTTGACGATCTGGGACTTTCTCCGCGCGTTTCTGTCGCCGATGAAACACAGGCAAAGCTGACGGCAAAAACCGTCATGGACACGCTGATTGAGGACTGCTTTGAGGGGGAGGGGAACGGTATTGTCATCGAGGGTTTCGGTGCATTCTGTGATTTGTTTGCGTCCTCTCGCAATGCATCGGCTCTGGCAGATGTGTTTTTGTCCGTACGTGAGACGCTGAACGGTTATACCGAGGGGGTCGACTGGCTGAAGTCACAGAGGGAACACCTCTTGTCTGCCGCAGGCGGTGACTTCCTTGCTTCTGCCCCCGGGGAACGTCTGCTGTCCGAGCTGCGTGCGTTTGCCAAAAACTGGTGCGCGCGGTATGAGGAGATGTGCGAGTATCTGTCCACCGATGCGGTCTATGTCAAAAACTACGGCGATTGCTTCTTTTATGAGAGGGAATGGCTTTTATCACTTGCTTCTCTGCTTGAACAAAATCCGTCGTATGACGCAGTACGTGCGCATTTTGCGTCGTTTTCCGCACCGAGTCTCAAATCCGGTATCCGCGGTGATAAAAAAACAGAAGAAATCGTACGTGCAAAGGCGCGGCACGATACCTTCGGGGAACGGCGGGAGAGCTATCTTGCGCGGTTTTTCTCCGTATCATTGGAGGAATTGTCAGCGCTTCTTCTGGGTCAGGCAGAGGTGATTGGAAAACTACATACCTTTTTGTCGATGTACGAAGAACGACTGGAGCGGGAAAAAAACCGCCGCGGTCAGCTTGATTTCGGCGATATGGGGCGGCTTGCTCTGCGGCTTCTGTGGGATTTTGAAACCGATGCGCCGACTGATACCGCCCGTGCCGAGGCAATGAAGTATACAGAAATTTACATTGACGAATATCAGGATGTCAGCCCGGTGCAGGATCGCATTTTCCGTGCAATCGCAAGGGAGGACAACCGCTTTATGGTCGGGGATGCCAAGCAGAGCATTTACGGTTTCCGCGGCGCGTCTCCTGCGTTGTTTCTCGGTTACCGTGCCTTGTTTGCAGAAGATCCCACACGCGGTCGGACGGTCTTTTTATCGGACAACTTCCGCTGTGACGAGCAGGTCATCGACTTTTCCAATCTGGTATTTTCCGTGCTGTTCGGATGCGGTGCATCTTCTCTGCCGTATACCGAGGATGATGCGCTCCGATATGCCAAAAAGACAGAGGGGCAAACCCCGCAGACCAAAGTGACCTTTGCTGTGCTGTCCTCGGATAAGGAAGAAACCGAGGAGGGCGAGGAGGAATCATCGGGAAACGAAAGCGAATCGGATATCTATACCGAGGCTGACTATATCGCCGATCAGATTGCGTCGCTTTTGCGGGATGGATTCAAGCGCGATGGGACAAGAATCCGTCCGCGCGATATTGCGGTGCTGATGCGCAGTACGAAGTCTTCTGCCGCGCAGATCGAGCATGCGTTGGAAGCACGCGGAATTCCAAGCTTCAATAATGTTTCCCGTGCGTTTTTTGAAAATGCAGAGGTACTGCTTGTATACTGTCTGCTTGCCGTCATTGACAATCCAAAAAGGGATGTCTGTCTTGCCGGTCTTCTGCGCAGTCCGCTGTACCGCGTGACGCTGGATGAGCTGATCTATATGCGCAGAACGTATCCCGACGGAACGCTTTACGATGCGCTGTGTACATTTACCGCGGAAACGGGATTTGCAAAAGGCACGCATTTTCTGGAGCGGCTTGCATATTACAGACATGTGTCTGTGGGGATGCCTGTCGATCGGTTTCTATGGATGCTGTACGGCGATACGGGAATGTTGTCGCTCGTCTATGAAAAAGAAAAGCACGAGCTGTTTTCCGAAGCACTCGACAGCGCCCAGATGCGTGCGAATCTGATGATGTTCTACGAATATGCCAGATCGTTTGAGCGCGGCGGTTATCAGGGGCTTTATCAGTTCGTTGCGTTTATCTCCTCGGTCATTGAGGAAAAGGCGCAGATGCCGCCGGTGCTCTTGTCGGGTGAGGATGCGGATGCGGTGCGGATTATGACGGTCCACCAGTCGAAAGGACTTGAATTTCCCGTTTGTTTTGTTGCGGGATGCGGCAAGCGCTTCAATACGGCTGACCAGCGCGCATCGGTTCTGATGGATGCGGACGGCGGCATTGCTACATATCTCGGTGAGGAAAGCGGATTTGCGAAAATCAATCACCCGATGCGCGAATGTGTCAAAGCGGAAATTGCCCGCAAGCAAAAGGAAGAGGAAATGCGTGTTTTGTACGTCGCGCTGACACGTGCGAGAGAACAGCTGTATCTCTGCGGTACGCATAAAGTTCCCGCGGATTATGTGGACAGCTTTGCGTTTGCCTCTGTCGGGGATGTCACAGCAGACGATGTGATGAGCGAGAATACAACCCTTGCCTGGATGCTGATTGCCTGTGCCGTGCATAAAAACAGTACCGCCTATCCTGTTTCCGTTGTCTTTCCGACGGGCGGGGACGGAGTGATCATTCCCGATGCTCCTACTCCGGCGGCGGAATCTGTCGAGGACGAAGTCGGTTACCGTGCGGCGAAGGCGGCGATTGCAAAGACATTTTCGTTTGTGTATCCCGATGCGCACCTGACCGATCTTCCTGCAAAGCTGTCGGTTTCCGAGCTTCTGCGGATGCAGAGTAAAACAGTACAGACTGTTTCGGAAACTGCTGTGGGCGACGCTGTGCCTGTCGAAAAAGAATATGCCAAGCCGCGCTTTCTGCAGAAAGAAGAGGATGCACGTGCAACTGCCGCCGAGCGCGGAACGGCAACGCATCAGTTTATGCAGTTCTGCGATTTCACCGCACTTGCCGATACCACGGTGTCGTCCAAAGAGCGCATCGATCGGGAAATTACACGTCTGCGAGAGGGCCATTATCTGACCGAGGAAACCGTGTCGCGTATCGACCGTGCGGCATTGGTTCGGTTTCTTTCCAGCCGTCTGTTCCGCCGTCTTGCTTATGCAAAATCAGTGCGGCGCGAGATGCGGTTCAATCTCTTTATTTCAGCCGCGGAGCTTCCGTCGTACCGGGGAGATGATGCCCGTGTGCTGGTGCAGGGTATCATTGACTGCTGTTATATCGATGCCGAAGACCGTCTGGTGCTCATCGACTATAAGACCGACCATTTCCCAAGGTCTCTCTGTGAGGATCGTGAGCAGGTAGAGCGGATTCTGTCGGACCGATATGCAGGACAACTGCGGTATTATCGGGCAGCGGCAGAACAGCTATATTGCCGTCCTGTTTCCGACGTGCGGATTTATTCCTTTGCCATCGGCGATGATTTTTCTGTATTTTGATATAAAGTGCAAAAAAAGGCTTGCAAAATGATCGGATATCGTGTATAATGGAGAAAACAAATCAATCGAACGAAACGGAGGATTTGATCATGTACGCAAAACACTTGACAGCGGCGGCACTTCTGCTTGTATCCTTGCTTGGAACGGCGGCATGCGGTTCATCCGGTGACAGCACCGCTGTGACCGAGGCTGTCGGACAGACAACGGCAGCTTTGGAAACGGAACCGGTCGAAACCCGTCTATATGCCGATGTGCCCGACAATGACTACGGCGGCAAGACGTTTGACATTCTGACCGCCGGCAACTGGAACAACGAATGGACGGAGATCTATGATTTCCAGGCGGAGGAAGAAAACGGCGAGCCGATCAACGACGCGGTCTTCCAGCGCAACCTTGCCATTGAAGAACGCTTCAATGTCGATATCGTTGAAATCAACAATATGGGCAATGACAAGGGCGGTACCGGCAAGGGCGCGAAGTTTATCGAAAAGAGTGTCATGGCATCCGACTATGCCTATGATGCATCGCTGATGGGCGCGTATGACGTTTCCACGCTCTCGTATAACAACTACCTGCTCGATCTGGCATCCGAGGTTCCGCATATCGATCTGACACAGCCTTGGTGGGATCAGAAGGCGAACAGTGACCTTGCGATGCGCGGTAAGATGTATTACACCACAGGTGATATTTCCACCATCGACAATGACTGTACCTTCTGTATACTGTTCAACAAGAATCTTCTGAACAGATACGACATGGAAGACCCGTATCAACTTGTCCGCGACGGCAAATGGACGCTGGATAAGTTCATCGAAATGGCATCGCAGGTTTCGCAGGATCTCAACGGTGACGCAAAGTATGATGAAAATGACCTTTACGGCTTCTGTATCTGGCAGGACTCGATGATGGGTATGGTCAATGCGGCAGGCGAGAAGTTCTGTACAGTCAATGATAACGGTGATTTGGAGCTGACGCTGAACACCGAGCGTTCGCTTGATATGATCAATCGCTATATGGAGCTTGCTTTTGACAGAACGCTGGCCTTCTCGATCTTCCACAGCGGTGACCTGATTGAGACGATGTTTGCAAACGACCAGGTACTCTTTTATTCCCGTTATCTCTGCATCATCAAGAAGTACCGCAATATGGATACCGACTTCGGTATTCTGCCGTACCCGAAATACGATGAAGCACAGGATCAGTATTACCATACGGTCGCGCCTTACGGCTGTTCGTTTATCTGTGTTCCCGCCGTTGTTGAAGATGTCGATATGACGGGCACGATTCTGGAAGCCATGGCTTGCGAATCGCTGTATACCGTCACTCCCGCATACTATGATATTACCCTTGAGGGCAAGCAGCTGCGTGACGATGAATCGTCGGAAATGCTCGATATCATCCTCGGCAGCCGTGTCTTCGACCTCGGTCAGTTCTATCAGGTCGGCACATACAATGAGCAGATCATGAATCTGTTCCGCAACAACAAAAAAGAATTTACCTCTATGTGTGAAAAGTTTGAAAAGAAAGCACTGAAGGATCTGGAAAAGATTAACACCGCATTTGCGGCAGTCGAATAAACACAAAGAAAACGGGCGGTACCGCTGTGATGGCAGTACCGTCCGTTATTTTTTTCAAATTTCACTTTTTTTGCCGACTGCAGACAGTGCCCGTCTGCAAGGGTCACAGGTACCGTACAACACGGTTTTTGCATAGTCGACCGTGAAGTTGTGCTGCATACCGAGATGAGCACTCAATTCATCCAGATGCTCACAGGTGATATGATACAGCGTGCCGCAGACAAGACATTTGAGATGAAAATGCGTACAGCATGTTTCCTGCGTACCGCCCGCATACTGGTAACAAGCGCTTTCTCCGGCGGACATGGTAAAGCGGCGTACCGTTCCCAACTCGCACAGCTTGTCAAGTGCGCGGTATACCGTGGATTTTCCGACGGAGATACCATCCGCACGCAGGGCATCACAAAGCTCCTCCGCGGTCAGATGGGCATGCGGGTGGGACTTGAAGTATTGCAGAATTGCCGCACGCTGACGGGTACGGTATCCGTTTTCGGCAGACATTATTCGTGTACCTCGATGTCGAGCACAAGCCACTGTGTTTCCAGATGCATGGAGCGCACCAGAATGTCAGAGCCGATGCCGACATACGTTGCACCGTCGATCATGAAACCGTCCTTGGAGTGATAGCCTTCGATTTCCAATGTACAGGTGGCATCAACGCGGTTCGGATATTCGGAGATATAGACGGTACCGTCGTCCTTGAAATAACGGTTCTTTGCAGGAGCGGTTGTGACGGAGGAGAGTGTACCGAACGGTTTTCCGCTCGTCTGATAGTAATAGGAGTCCCCGACAACCAGTTGATCGGCATTTTCCTCGAGAAGACCGCGGATCATGACCGTGACGGTTGCGCTGTCCTGGCTCTGGATGAGTGTTTCACTTAAATTGTAACGGATGGTGATACCGATGATACATGCGAGAATGGTGATGACCAGAACAAAGTCAACAATATTAAAACGGTTCTTTTTTGCATTGGTGTTTTTCATTTGGCGGTTCCTCCTCTCTTATTCTTCGGTGATTTCACGGACCTCAGTGACGAAACCGAAGCCGATGAAATCGGGAGTACGGAAATGAACCTCTGCACCGACAGAGATGCGGACATTGTTGATCAGATAGGAGGCATCCGTTTTTTCGGCGTTGGCACGGAACGTAAATTCCGCGGAAACCAGATCCTCGTAGACTCCGTGGACGGTGACGTTGTTGTCCTGGTCGAACGCATCAAAGGTCGCGGGAACGATCTTATATGATACGACCTCACCGATGCTGCCGAGCTTGATGGTATCAACGACCGACTGACCCGGCTCGGATGTGACATGCATTTCCTCGGGCAGCTCCTTGACGAGAACGGTATACTCAATGACAGTATGATCTGCAGGTTTTGCGGCACCGGCAGCAATCAGAAATCCGGCACCTGCGAGAATGAGAACGACGAGGATGATGAGCAGAAAATCGAAAAAGTTCAATTTGAATGTGCGTTTTTTTGTTTGTGTATTCATGGTCGGAACCTTGTCCTTTCATTGTTCGTTGGGAGAGGGAGCATCCGGGCGGGAGGAGGTAAGCTGATTGGCTGTGCTGATATCCAGTTCTGCTGTCTGTGTATTGCCATGGCTATCTTTGTACAGATGATCGCGATTTTCATCGCAGGCTGTTCTGGCAGAAGCTACGGTCAGACCGAACAGCAGCCAGAAGACCAGATAAACGCGGTAATTGTACCAGATATAATCAGTCATGCCCTGTGCAAGTACGGCAAGAAGTCCGCAGAAAAGAGCGGCAGTCCGAATACGGGGCTTGATGGGCAGTTGCTTTGCATAGAACGTAAAGTTATGACGGACGAATGTGAAGAGCACGAGTACAAACAGAATCAGACCGAGGATGCCCGTTTCCACGAGAATCTGCAGATAGAGATTGTGGCTGTGCGGTGCGGACTCGATGCCGGAGAGGGAATATTGCGGATAGACCTCTCCAAAGACGCCGGTAAGTCGGAGGCCAAGCGGTCTTAGGAAGACAAAGTTGGTCTGCAACTCC
>JAZTZC010000477.1:0-34068 GCA_045637265.1 Eubacteriales bacterium
ATCTGTCCGTTTTCCGTAACCGTTTCGGGACAGAGAGATTTGGAGATGGTCAGAGATGCCTCCGATGCTGCGGTGATCTGCGCGGTGTCGGTGATAGGAGTTGTCGAACCGCAGCCGGTTACCTCGGCAGTATTGAGAATGATTCCATCGGGATCTGCCGGTGCAAATGCATTGACAGTCGCTTCATAAACCAGCAGAAGATTGCTTGAAGCGGGAACTGCAATGCCGGTGAAGGTCAGCGGATCGGTTGAGGAGACGGTCGGAGGAGAGAGCAGGTCGCCGTTGAGATACATCTGCACGGAGCCGTCAACATAGGTCAGCGGCACTAAGGTCAGGGCGGGATCTCCGACGGAATAGGCACCGAGGTCATCGGTGACGGTAAGTGCCGTAAAAGGTGCGGTTCCGCTGTTGCGTATGCTGATGATATAGGTGACGGTATCACCGGGAAGATACGTGGTGCGGGCAGCCGTCTTTGTCATAGAGAGCACTTCGACAAGCTCTCCTGTGACGACATTGGAGTCGCGGATGGTGTCACCCCACGAAATGGTCGCGCGGTTGGTAAATGTTGCCATAATGAAAATCCTTTCGTTTCGCAGAAGTCATGGGGCATGCATACCCCATGAGCAGTATATGCAAATACAGGAAAACGGCTTGGATGCACCATTGACAGCTTTTGGGAAATATGATATGATATTTTTGAAAAAATCTTGTCAGTAAATCCAAAATCACGACACTATATGGGTGAAAACCGGTTTTGAGACATTTTCCGAAGGGAGGGTAACGCATGCAGATGGGTGGTATCGGCGGAGATCTGATTTGCAACTTCACAGAGCATTACATGGAATCGCTGTTTTATTTCTGCCTGAAAAAGACGGGTAATACGGTGGAAGCCGAAGATCTGACACACGATACGGCACTTCACATTCTGACCGCCCTGCAAAGCGGTGTCATTCCTGCGCATTTTTCGGCGTGGGTATGGCAGATTGCGCGCAACCGTTATGCGGCGTGGGCGGCAAAAAAGCACCTGCGTACAGAACGGCAGAGTACCGTCGACATTGCAGAATATGAGATCGAAGGCGCTGACGGCAATCCGTTGGACGGGATGATCGATGCAGAGCAGACGGCACTTCTGCGCCGTGAGCTGGCATTTATCCGTCGGGAATACCGCGATATGATCGTCGCGTATTACATCGAAAACCGAAGCATCCGTGACATTGCAAAGTCGAACTCCCTCACTGTCAGCGCGGTTCAGCAGAGACTGCACCGTGCGAGAACAATTCTGAAAGAAGGTATGGATATGGCAAGAACATTTGGTAAGAGAAGCTACAACCCCGAGGAGATCACATTCGCCGCAAGCGGCAATCAGCCCTCCGGTCTTCCGTGGACAGCCGTTCAGCGCAGCATTCCGAAAAACATTCTCCTGCAGGCAAGCAACAATCCGTCCACTGCAGAGGAGCTTTCCGTAGAACTCGGCATCGCACTGCCGTATATGGAGGAGGAAATCGCGCTTCTGTGCAATGCAACCTTGCTGGAAAAACAGGGGGACAAATACATTACGAACTTCTTCATTTTAGACCGCGACTGCCGTCTTGACATCTACAATGCGCTTCGCTGCGGCGCAAAGGAAAGAAGCGCATTGATTTGCGAACTGATTGCGGACACAGAAGAAAGCATTGCCGCGCTCGGAATGCTCAGTGCACATATGGGCGGCGAAACCCTGCGCTGGTGGCTGATTCCGCACATCACGGATATGCTCATTGAAAGCACCGTACGCGGAGAGAGCATCTATGAACCGCCGGTACGGGCAAACGGCGAAACATGGGGTTTTGTCGGATATGAGATGGCAGAACTGCCCGAGATCACGATGATGAGTCACAACGGCTCCGGCAATGAACAGAATATGTTCTGGACATACAAATACCCCGTCGGTCAGATGTGGGATCAGTGCGGCGAGCCGAACGACTATGAGCTCGTTATGCTGCTTGCCGACTGTATCCGCAAAAACCGCACAACGGCATCGTTCTCCGACGGTGATGCTCGTATGTGGGAGCGCATCGACGGACGATATGCTCACGTCGATGAGAACGGCAGCATCATCCCGGATATTCTGGTATTCCGCGACGGTATGATCGATGCACTTGAGGCGGTCATCCGCGGTCACAAAAACTATGCGCCGCTGACCGAAAACATGACCGCCGCCTACAATACGGTGGAAGCGATTTTCAAAAAGTACAGTCACCGCGTTCTGCACAGCCACATCGGATACTACATCCGCATGGAGCTGTATGCCGCGCGCATGATGACCGTCCATGATCTGCTTACAGACGGATTCCTGACTTTGCCGGAGCAGCAGGACAAGTCAAACTACGGTATGCATCTGATTCTGACGTGATATCTGCATAAAAACAGCCGCTCACAAACCGATTATCGGTACGTGGGCGGCAATGTTATTTATGAGGGAAAAGATTGCGCTCCGTCTGTTTGGTCTTTGGTGATGCGGCGGATGAGTGTCAGCGGCAGATACAGGGGCAGGGAGCAAAGTGCGGAGACAATCATATCGGAAACGATTCCGATCCAAAGAAGCGGAAGTACCGCACCGATGGGCTCTCCGGCAAGCGCGGCAGAGATGACAGAAAACGCCAGCAGAAACATGCCGTGAAGCATGCAGACAGCCGTTTCGTAGACCGCATAGAACCAGAATCCTTTTTTCAGAAAATGTCCTCCGAGCAGACCGATCGAAAACCCGTACAGCATATAGAAAACAGGCAGTACATACAGCGTATCCCCACCGGCCGCTGACGAGAGCAGTCCCGCGGCAATGCCGAACCATGCGCCGCCGACAGCACCTTCCAGCATGGCGACAGCGGTTACCCATGCGGGCAGGAAATACGGAGTACCGATGGCGGCGGCTGACGTCCCTTGAAAGGCAAACAGCGTTCCTTCCGTGACACACAGGAGCAGCGCAATAACGGCATAACAAAGCCACTTGATGCCGCCGCGCAGAAGTGCCCGTCTGCGCTGTCTTGCGCGGTCACGGTAAGCGCGGGAGGCAGTCCGTGCGCCGTAGAAGCGTGCCATGCCGATCTCCCCTTTCTGTCCTGTCTGAAATCCGTCGGATATATTATATTGTAACATGAACTGCCGTGTTTTGTCAAGGGACGAAAATCAAAGCACCGCGCCGTGAAACATCATTTTGCGCAGTTTTCCGTATTGCAGAGCCAGTGCGGCGCACAGCAGTGTATCACCGGGCGAGGAGCAGTTATGGCTGAGCAGGGCATGCAGATGTGCTCTGCAGTCATCGTCCTCCGCGCCTGATGCCTCCGCTATATCATCCGTGTTCTGTGCCGGATCGCGCGGCAGGGTGATATTCAAGAGAGGTCCTGCATGCAGACCGCGGTACCAGCTTCCGAGTGAACCACATCTTCCGACCGAATCCGTTTCGTAGCCGCGCCCGTCAATGTCTTTTGCCAGAATCTGCGCAAGCGAACGTGTACGATGATCGGAACCGCACCATCCGATACGACCGCCCCCGCCGTCCTCCGCATCGGCACCGTCATCAAAGACTAAAACCAGATCGGTTGTCGCCGCACTGCGCAGAAAATTGGCGACAGACGCACATTCCGGCTCACTCTCCGGGTGCATACCCGGAAAACCCGCTCCGCCGATCCCATGCGAGTGCGTCATGGCACCGGTGAAATCGGCATCAAAATTGCAGCGCAGGTCGACACCGCGTCCGCTGCATACCCAATGTGCAAACGGATTGCCTGTGCTGTTGCTCTGCGCATCCGCATCCTCTGCCGACAGCATGGTCAAAAGCCGCGGCAGCAGTGGATTGTGGCCGTCATGACCGTCACAACGCAGCACCGCACCGTCGACATTGAGCATCGGTACAACCGTGATACTGCGTGTATGCCGCAGATAGGAAATGTCAATCCCCGCAACACGCATTCCGCTCTGCTGTGCCTGGGCGTAATCCCGTGCGAACTGCATAAGAAGTGCCGCGGTACGGATACTGCCCGTCATGCCGCCCAGATACAGAAGACGGTGACTGCCCTCGCCAAGCTGCAGTGCCGGAATCGTGCGTCCCAGATAACTGGTACCGAACTTGATTTTTCGGATGCCCTCGCCGCGGTATTGCGTGCACAGCGCATCGATGGATGTACATAAGGTTTCATATATGGTTTCCATTGTATCCCACTCCTTGTTTTCGGAAAGACCGAATAATTGTTTATCGTACGGGACAACCTATTCTCGTAAATTCAGAATTTGGCGAGAAAGGAACGACACGTCTCATGAATCACAGCCCCTCACACGGATTGCATATCCGCCGTATCCGTATCCGTCCCGCAGATGACGGTACCGCATTGCTCTGCCGTCCGCAGGAAAAGCGAAGCCTGCCGCAGACGAAAAATCCGCTCATCATCCGCAGAACCTATGATATTACCGCCGCCTGTACACGGCTGAACGACGCAGAAGAGGACGCTCCGCTCACCGTGCATATCCGCGGGGAACGCGCTACACCGCTTTTGCGCTGTGCCCTCATCGGTGCGGCGGCAGTCGGTATCGCGATTTCGGTATCGCTTCTCGGCCGCATGAGCCGTGAATGGCAGCTTCGGCGGAAATATGCACGCAGATATGCCGAGCGCCTCAAAGAACAGCGTCTGCGGATGCAGCTTCGGCGCAAATCGGATGGTTCAGCACCTCTCAAATCGGACGCAAAGTCATGAGCGCTGCATCTGCGCCGAAGACTGCGGCAGAACGTATTATACCACAGAAGGGATGTCGAATATGCGCAAATTGACGGACACAAAAAAATTTTCACCGAATGTCAGACTGCTGTGGTATGCGGCGGCACTGTCCGGGCTTCTGCTGTTCTGCTTTTCGCCGCTGACACCACCGATGCCGGGCGATACGGTGCCGACCACGGACAGCACTGCCAATGCGGTAAAACCATATCTGCAGGACGATACGGAGGCAGTCATCCTGTCCGATGACGCAGATGAGAGCACGCCCGTATTTCTGATGCAGGGGGATTGCGGTGCCGAGGTTTACCGCATACAGCAGCAGCTGGAGTCGCTCGGATATGCGGTTGGTGCGTGCAGCGGCGTTTATACGCAGCAGACGGCATCGGCGGTACGAAGATTTCAGCTGGACAGCGGATTTGTCGGTGACGGTGTCTGCTCGGCGGCAGTATCGTATGCCCTTGCCTGTTTGAGCGGAACGGACATATATGGAACAGAAATAACCGCGGATGCGGTATGTACAGCACTTCGAGAGCAAGGGTATTGGTCTGTCGTTTCCGCGGAGCAGACCGAGGATATGTCCGACGACGTCCGTCTGCGCAATGCGCTGATTCTCTTTCAGCGGACGCACGGACTGTTTGGTTCGGGTACTGCGGATTATGCAACGCTGTGCGCGCTCGGTCTGATCCGTGGGATGGAGGTCAGAACCGATGCGGCGGAAGACGGTATTTCTGCCGATGCGGCAATGTTTGATCTGCGGTGCCGTCTTTTGTCCGAAGCGCTTGCCGATTTTGTCCTCCGCTGTCCCGCCGCTTACGATCTTTATACGCTGACCGCATGTGCCGCCGTGCTGTGCAACCGCTGTGCCGATCCTCGCTTCCCCGGGAGCTTTGATGCGGTCTGTTCTGCCCGATTGATGTCAGACGCGGATGATGCCGACCCATCCGCGCGATATGCACAGGACAGCACTGCCGTCATACGGAAGTCACGTGATCTTCTGCTGCTCCGTGCTGCCGAGGATGCTCTGCGCGCGTATCTGTCATCGGACACATCGGATTTTGCCCGCGGTGCGCTGTATGTATTACCCGCCGACCGACCCCTGCCGCAGGATGTTACGGTATGTATCCGCACAAAGGGATTTGTTTTCTTTCGATAAATCTGTCTTCTTCACAGGATTATTCACATATGCTGTGGAAAACAGGAACAGCGCATCACAATGCTGTCGGAAAACCGTGTTTTGACAGCATTTTTTGCGCAGTTGTTTTCCACAGAAACAGGTTTTCCACAGGTGTTGATAACTTTGTGGAAAACGATACACATCCGGCGGCGTTTGCCGGATATGAATCATGGGGAGATGCGATGCATTTCACACCGCCCATGACGCATTTCACGTTTCAAAAAACGCATCTTGCCGAAAACCTCTTGCTTTTTTCTTTGAAATGGTGTATCATATAGTCACAGAAACAAAGGATCACACAGGAGGTTGTCTGACACAGTGAAAATTAAATTGGAAACCGTGTCGGACATGGGCGAGACGGAGGTTATCATCCGATGCAGGGAACTTGATGAGGAAACAGAGCGTCTGTTATCCACTATTCGTCTGTTTGCCAACACCATCATCGGAAAAAACGATAATAAAACCTTTATTCTGAAGCCGGAGGACATCTGTTATTTTGATACGCAGGACAACAAGGTTCTGTTGATTACAGAGGAATCGACGTATGAAACCCCTCTGAAAATGTATGAAATCGAAGAGAAGTTCAAAAATACGGGATTTTTGCGGGTCAGCCGATATTCCATCATCAATCTGCGCAAGGTTTCGTATCTGGAACCGCTGTTCAACGGCCGTATGGTAGCGGTCATGAAGAACGGCGACAAAGTGGTGATCACACGTCTGTACATTCAGTCGCTGAAAACCGCACTCGGCATGTAATGCCGTCGATTTGATGCTTGCTTTGAGGAGGTGTTTGTGCTGTATGAATGAAAACAATCTGCTGTATCGGCTGTTTATCAATATCTGTGTTACGGTCACACTCGGTTTGATCGTCGTGCTGATGGAATATCTGGCACTCGGCGAGAGTGTGATCAGCACAAAAATTCTGTTATATATTCTGGCATCCGGCATGATCGTCGGACTTGTATTTGAGGGACTGTTTGCGCAGTATCTGCCGCTGTCCGGCAATCATCTGCGGCGCAACATTCTGTGGCGCAACCGTCTGATCTGCGCGCTTGTCAATGCGGTAATCGTTTCCGTGCTCGGAAAGGTGATGCTCGGTGCCGGCTCTTCCCTGATTTTTCTGCTTTTGTTATCTGTCGGTCTTTGTATTGTTGCGGTTATCATCGGCGGTATCATTTCCGATGTCCGTTACCGCCATTCCATCAGTGAGATGAACCGTCGTCTCAGACAGCTCAACAGCGTGATCGGAGATGCAGATCCCACGGACGGTGAGTAGAGACACCGTACCGCATGGGTACATCTTCTTCCAATAAATAATCTTTTTCATAATTCTCCTTTCTTTATTCCTTCATTTTTGGTAAGTATCAGAGGAAAAAGTATGATGTACGTTTTCCGCCGGTGCTTTTGTACAGACAGAATCCCATAAACACAATAAATGTTGATTTTGTCGGATTATTTTGCAAAACAACCTTGCTTTTTCGGACAGAGTATGATATAATCATATATTAGTATGATCTTATAATATATGTTATTTTGATGAAAAGGAGCTATCATTATGAAACGCATTGCTTACTTTCTCATGGCAGTCCTGACGGTTGCTTCTGTTGTTTCCTGTGCGGATCAGGCAACGACGGATAACGGTACTGTTACCAAGTCCGACGACGCTGTCGCGGCAGAAACAGAAGCCGTCACACAGGAGCCGTCTCTGCTCGATTCCCTCGGCGAAAAGGATCTTGGCGGCATGGTCTATACCATTTACGACTGCAACCAGCATCCGGACCTGCAGATCAATATCCCCGGTGAGGAAATGACCGGTGACGTTGTCAACGACGCGCTGCTGGCACGTGACCTGTATCTTGAAGAAACCTACAACTGCGAAATCGAATATCTTCAGGAAGACAATGTCGGTATGCTGAAGACGATGGTTTCCGCAGGCGACGATGAATGGCAGATGATCATTCACCCGATGGCAGGTCTGACCTCGCAGGCAACCGGCGGTTATCTTGCAAACATGTGCGATATGCCGTATATGGAAATGAATCAGAGCTGGTGGAATCCGCTTCTGTACGAAAACCTGCGTCTGCACGATGCGATGTACATCACCTCCTCCGATATTGCACCCGGTATCTATCAGATGCCGACCTGTCTGTTCCTCAATCTCAAGCTGTATACCGACTATGACTATGATTTCGATATTTTCCAGTCTGTCATCGACGGCAAGTGGACGATGGATCAGCTCCGCTCCATGATTAAGGATATGGACGTTGACATGAACGCGGACAACAAGTGGACCGTTTACGACGACTTCTTCGGCTTTGCAATGCACAACTCCACGGAAGCTGTCCTGACCACCATGATCGGCTGCGGCATCAATATGTCCCGCATCGTGGATGACGGAACCAACATCGTCTGCGATCTGTCAAGCGACTCGCATGCCATCGAGGTTGTCGAAAGCATTGTCGATATGTATCAGAACATCACTTGGAATACTGATATCAACGACTACTCCAATATCATGTTCCAGGGTGACCGTGCACTGTTCTTCATGCACAAGCTCGAATCTGCCGCTGTCCATCTGCGTGACATGGATTCCGACTATCTGATCCTGCCCTCTCCGAAGTGGGATGAAAGCCAGGAGTCTTACTACTCCTTCCTGTCCCCGCACGGCTCCTGCTTCGTCGCTCTGCCGCAGACGGTCGCAGGAAACGAAAACTACGGTTTCCTGACGGAAGCACTTGCTCGTTACTCCAACCAGCACGTTCGTCCGATCGCATATGATCTGGTTTACAAGGAAAAGGACTCCCGCGATCCCAGATCCGTTGACGTTCTGAACATCCTGCTCGACTGCACCTACATCGACTTCCAGTCTCTGTTCAATTTCGGTACGGTAAACGATTCTCTGCAGACGGTCTTCTTCAACGATAAGCCGCTTGTTTCCACACTCGAAAAGAGACAGGCATCTGTAGACAAGGCGATTGTCAAGCTGGTCGAAAACTGGATGCCCGTGGAATAATCCTCTCGCTGTATAAATTTCAAGGACTGCTGTGTCATCGACGCGGCAGTCCTTCTTCATACTGTCGGGAAAAGATCACAAATACCTATTGACCTTTCTCCTGTTATGTGATATACTCAAATGCAGGGGAATCCGCATCGAAAACATGGGGGTTGCGGATTTTTGCAGCTGTGAATGGGAGGTAGGAACATGGAACAGAAAACAACGATCAGAGTCGCTTCTTTCAATATCGGTGATTTTACCACGGCAAGCGAATCCGCCGGAAATGATATCCGATACGGAAGCGGAACCAAACAGACGCTGGATGAGTTGAGTGCCGTCTTCAAAAAAGTAAATGCAGACCTTTGGGGACTTCAGGAGGATTCCGAGTTTTTCTTCTACCCGGAGAAAATTCTTCCGTATGATGCACTGTACAAACAGATTCTGCCCAATTACGAACGCGTTTTTACACGTTCCTACAACGGCAAAGCCTTTCTGTCCCACCTCAAGCTATCCGATGTCACGCCCGTTTCATATCCTGCCGCGGTCACCAGTTATGCGCCTGAGGGGACAAACAGTTACGGTCATCCCTGGTTTTTATCCGGCAAAATCACAATTGGCGGCAAAGAAATTGCAATTGTCAGCCTGCATCTTGACTGGAGCTGCAAGGAACGGCGTGCACAGCAGCTTGACAGTCTGATCGCTTTTGCGAAAGCACAAAAGTCCTGTATTCTCATCGGTGACTTCAATCCCGAAAACCTGATCAACGGTACGCTCTGTCAGGACGGCGACAGTGTGGCTCCCGATACGAAGAATATGTACAAAGTGGACTGGAAAAAATTCGATGATGCAGGACTGGACTATGCCAACGGCGGTAAATTCGGCACCTTCGGAACCATCATGAAGGACGGCACTCCTTCCTCTCCGTATCCGTGGGACAACATTGTGGTCACGCCGGATATCCGTATAAGGAATGTCGAGGTTTTCTATGAGCCATGGATGAACGACCATGCGATTGTTGCCGCCGATCTTGAGATCGATGGCACATGCTGAAACGAAAACGACGGTACAATATTTTCAGAACCCCTTTTCATCTGCACCGATGTGTGTTATAATAAGTACAATATTACTCCCAAGGAGGTTTCCATGAAATATATCCATACATTTTCGAAGGACATCCCCGTTTCGCAGGTAGCTCTCGGCTGTATGCGCATCTCCTCGATGACAGCGGCCGAATGTGAGGCTTATATCAGCCATGCACTGGACTGCGGCATCAATTATTTCGATCATGCCGATATTTACGGCGGCGGCAAGTGTGAGGAAGTCTTCGGCTCTGCACTGGCGCTCAATCCCGCGCTGCGTGAGAAGATGATCATTCAGACCAAGTGCGGCATCCGTCCCGGCAGATATGATTTTTCAAAGGATCACATCATTGCATCCGCCGAAAAGTCTCTTTCCAAGCTCGGTATCGAACAGATCGATGTTCTCCTGCTTCACCGTCCCGATCTTCTGATGGAGCCGGAAGAAGTCGCGGCAGCCTTCGATCATCTGTACACATCCGGCAAGGTTCGCGCGTTCGGTGTTTCCAACCACTCCGCACTCCAGATCGAGCTTTTGCAGAAGTACGTCGCACAGCCGATTACGATCAATCAGATGCAGCTGAGCATTACCAACGCGGCAATGGTCGCATCGGGCGCCAACGTCAATCTCGCAAACAAGGACGGCGTCAACTATGACGGCTATCTGCGCGATTACTGCCGTCTGCATGGCATCACGATCCAGCCGTGGTCACCGCTGCAGCACGGATTCATCTCCGGCACATTCCTCGGTTCCCCCGACTATCCCGAGCTGAACGCAAAGCTGCGCGAAATGGGCGAAAAGTACGGCGTTTCCGATACCGGCATTGCCATTGCCTGGCTCATGCGTCTGCCCGAGGGTATGCAGCCCATCGTCGGTTCCACCAATGCACAGCGCATTGAAGAAATTGCAAAAGCCGCCGATATTACCCTTTCCCGTGAAGACTGGTACGAGATTTACCGTACCGCGGGGTATAAGCTGCCGTGATTTACCGTTACGATTTACATATTCATACCGCCGAATGTGACCTTGCGGCACACGTTCCCGCGGCGGAAATTGTCCGTATGTACCACGAAGCCGGTTATAACGGACTGGTCATCACCGACCACTGCTTCTCGATCTTCTTTGATTGGTTCAAAGAAGAACTGGACAGAAAATCTCACAAGGAGATTACCGAGCGCTGGCTCCGCGGTTACTATGAAGCAAGAAATGAAGGCGAAAAACTCGGTATGACGATTCTGCCGGGTGCGGAAGTCCGCTTTGACGGTACGATCAATGACTATCTGATCTACGGTCTTACCGAGGACTTTTTCTACAACGCACCTCAGATGAACCGTCTGAAAAATCTGAATGAACTGCTTGCGGTTCTGCCGGAGGATGCATGCGTTGTCCATGCGCATCCGTTCCGCGTCAATATGACGGTCATCGATCCGACACCGCTGTTCGGTATTGAGATCTACAACGGCGGTACCGATGCCTACCGCAACCATCTGGCAGAAGATCTGGCACTGCATTACGGTAAGGTCATGACCTCCGGCTCGGACTTCCATCATGCATCCCATCTTGCGCGCGGCGGTATCATGACGCAGACGAAGATCGAAACGCCTGCCGATCTGGTTTCCGTGCTGAAAAAAGGCGCATATTCCATCATCAAGACATAATTGTTCCGAAAACGCAGATCGGAGAGATGCCAGACACATCTCTCCGATTTCTTTTATTTATTTTTTCGCAATCAGCAAAAGTGTTCCTTCCACACCGACTGTGCAGTAAAGTACCTCGGAAAAGCCTGCTTCGTTCAACACAGCGGCTTCGTCATACGCCATTTTCGGGCGGTCGACATGGACAAAAGCATCCTCGCCGATGTCGTGATTCATCGCACGGCGGATGTGCCAGTGCTCCTCGCACATATCCACCTCTTCCTCACATGCGGCAAAGTAATCGCACTGCAGGAACACACCGCCCTCCTTGAGCGCCTCGCGGACACGGCGGAACAGCGGAAGCTTTTCGTCAAGAGAAAAATGGTGAATGGATTCAACGGATACCGCGCAGTCGAACGCTTCCGTTCCGAGCGGAACCTCAAAATAACTGCCCATCTTGACGGTGATATCCTTATCGGGATGCTTTGCATACAGCTGATCGACCAGCGCCTGTGTCATATCAACACCGATCACGCGCGGGAACGGGCGGTTTTCCCGTTTACAGATGCGGTCCAGCGCGTCCAATTCCAGACCGGTTCCGCATCCGAGGTCAAGCAGATCCTTACAGTCCGCCGGAATATGAGATGCCGTCACATCATAGCACGGCGCAAACTGCATCATGTGCTCGTCATAACCGTTCTCCCGGCGGGTGAAAAATTCAGACATTTCCTCTGCTGCACCGCGCTCACACATCTGCGCGATATAGGCGCGTGTGTCGGCAAGATGCTTTTCCATATCGGAACGCAGCGGCGGAAGCTCATGGTAGTTTTTGGTGATCATCGGTTTATTCCTTTTCGGGTTCGGGTGCTTCACACCGTTCACATGCGGCTTTCAGCGCGGCATCGATGTCGGGAAGCAGATTTGCTTCGCCGATTTCACGGTCAAAGCCGGCTTTTTTCATTGCGGCAAGCGGCTGTTCATTGACGTGAGAGAACAGAAGCGTGATACCGCGTTCATCACAGACAGACTTGATGGCACGGAGCGCACGCATCGCGGAGATATCAAGTGTATGAACACCGCGCATACGCAGGATCATGACGCGGACACCTTCTCTGATCGGGATGGAACGGAAGGTATCGGACGATGCAAAGAACATCGGACCTTCCATTTCGTAAACAGCGGTGCCGTCGGGGATCTGCTTGCCTTCCTTGTGGACATGCTCGTCGTTGTAGGCATCTGCTGCAGACCATGCGCGGATATGCGTGACATCCGCCATATGCTTCATGAACAGAATGACCGCCAGCAGCATGCCGACTTCAATGGCAACGACGAGATCAAAGACAACCGTCAGAACAAAGGTAACAACGAGAACGAGAATATCGGCAGGCTGTGCCGTCTTGCAGATTTCAACAAAGTGGCGCCATTCGCACATGTTGTAGGCGACGATGAACAGAATGGAGGCGATGATCGGCATCGGAATCCACGCCGCAAACGGCATCAGAACGACCAGAACCAGCAGAAGCACGAGCGCATGAACGATGCCCGCAACCGGGGTTCTGCCGCCGTTCTTGACATTCGCCGCGGTACGTGCAATCGCGCCCGTTGCCGGAATACCGCCAAACAGACCCGACGCGATGTTGCCAAGACCCTGCGCGATCAGCTCGGTGTTGGAATTGTGGCGGTCGGAAATCATGCCGTCGGAAACAACACAGGAAAGCAGGGATTCAATCGCCGCAAGCACTGCGATTGTGACAGCAGACGGGAGCAGATCGCCGATGAGTGCCATGTCAATAGAAGGGACAGACGGGGTGGGAAGCGTACGACCGATTTCATAGAGATCGCCGATGGTGTTGACGTTCATGCCTGTCAGCTTGACAAGTGCGGTTCCGGCAACAACGGCAATCAGCGAGCCGGGAATTTTCTTGCCGACAACGGGAACATACGGCCACGCAATCAGAATGGCAAGTCCGATCAGACCGACAAGAAGTGCGGGGAGATGGAGCGTGCCGATCGAGGATGCAACTGCCTCGACCTTTTCCATCGTTTCAACGGCATGAGTACCGGGCGCGAAGGTCAGACCGAGGAAGTCCTTGAGCTGTCCGATGACTATGGTCAACGCAATACCGGAGGTAAAGCCGGTCGTGATGGTATAAGGAATGTACTTGATGAGCGCGCCGAAGCGGCAGATGCCCATCAGAATGAGCATGATACCTGCCATCAGCGTTGCAATGACAAGTCCCTCCGTGCCGAACTGCGCGACAATACCCGCAACGATCGTTGCAAATGCCGCCGTCGGACCGGAAATATTGACGCGGCTGCCACCGAAGAAGGAGATGACAAAGCCCGCGACAATGGCGGTGTAAATGCCCTTTTCGGGAGAAACGCCGGAAGCGATGGCAAGTGCAATAGAGAGCGGAAGCGCAATGATGGCGACAATGATGCCGGCGATCAGATCGCGTGTCAGGGCAGAGGCGTTATAGCCGCGCATTGTGTCCCGGGAAAACAATTTTGGCTGAAAGAGTTTCATGAAAATTTATGTCCTTTCATCATATCCGTAATGTCAGTATTCAACAGTTTGATCATTTTACAGGCTCAATGTAAACAGAGTCGTAATACATCTTTTCCTTGAGCTGCGCTGCAACCGATGCGGGATCTGCATTGTAATCAATGTCAAACACCTGGCACTCCGCAATCGCATCACCCTCATAGGTCATGATCTCCGTATCTTCCTCGGAGCCATCCTTGGAGAAGTGCATAACGATCTTGACAAGCTTTCCGTTCTCGTAATGGAATTCCATATAGTTCCACAACATGCTGTCACCGACAGTCATGACATAGCTGCCGCCTGCGGAAATATCGGAATAGGTAGGGCGCTTTGCAGCCGGCTGATTGTTTCCGTTGTTCTGATTTTCGTTTTCGCCGTCGTCAGAGGGAGTCATATAGCCGACCTCAGCAAGAAGTGCGTCCAGTTCTTCTGCCGGAATTGCCGCCAGTTCTTCTTCGCTGAAACCGTAGATTTCCCGGAGTGCGGCAAGCTGTTCGTCTGTCGGACCGACAGCACCGACCTCCTCGTTTTCAATACCTGCGACAGTAACACCGACGATGTCTGTTTTCGTATCGGAACAGCTGACAAGCATACAGAGCGACAGCACCAGTATCGTCAGCAGAACCGCGATATAATTTTTGTAGTTCATGATAGAACTCCTTTCTGTGAATAATCATAGACCGCCCGATCATCTTCGTTTATAAAAAGAAGGAAGGGACAGTATTTTATAATTATATCACGAATATCGGTAAAAAACAAGGGAAAACGAAGAAGAAACGCGGAATTTCATGCGATTAGATGCAGAAAAATTTACGAAAATGACCCTATTGTTTTGTATATAATCGCTTTTGCCATCAAACAACTTGTCAATTCCATTGACTTTTATACAGATTCATGTTATAATGTTACAAATTCAAGGAGGAATATGCATGCGTTTGATCGGTAATCTGATATGGTTTCTTTTCACGGGATTTCTTTCCTGCGTCGCGTGGAGTCTTACGGGCGTTCTGTTTTGTCTGACCGTTGTCGGCATCCCCTTCGGTCTGCAGTGTTTCAAGCTTGCGGGATTGCTTCTGTGGCCGATGGGACATACGGTGTCGACACATTTTTCTGCACATCCGATTGCGAATCTCATCTGGATTCTGCTGTTTGGATGGGAGATGTGTGTCGGATATGTTGTATCCGGTGTACTTTACTGTATCACGGTCGTCGGTATCCCGTTCGGTCTGCAATGCTTCAAGCTTGCAGAGCTGTCTCTGTGTCCGTTCGGCGCATCGGTCCAATGAATCCTATACATTAAAAATTTAACAGGAGATACAAAATGAAAAAAACAACAAGATGTACTTCAGCGGCATTGCTCGCACTTCTGCTTCTGCAGACTGCATCCTGCGCATCCAACGACACCGGTGATACAGACAGCAACGAAGTAAATACTCAGACCGTTACGGAAGCCGTTACGGAAGATCCCAAGGCAGCGCAGAAGAGAGACTACTTTGCTTCTCTGCAGCCGATTTCCGCAGCAGGCGCGGAGATCTCCTTTGCCGCAATCAATCTCGGCTCCGAGGAATTCGGCGACAACGATATCACGACCGCTGCAGAAAACGGTGCAAAGATGAATGACGCAGTCTATGCACGCAACCGTGAGATCGAAGAAAAGCTCGGTGTCAAGCTTGTCGTCAACGGATTTGACAGCGACGACGATCTGCAGAATGCCATCATCAACGACACGCTCTCCGGCGATGGCTTCTATGATGTTGTCAATGCAAAGACGACCTCTCAGGCTGTACTCTTCAACAACGGCTGTCTGGCTGATTTCGCAGACATCAAGAATCTGCAGCTCGATCAGGCTTGGTGGAACCAGGAAGCAAACGATGCATTCACGCTCGCAGGCACGCAGTACGTTCTGCTCTCTCCGCTTTGCCACTGGGCAGACTCCGTTGCATGGTTCATCATGTTCAACAAAGCGTTGTTCGCAGAATACGATCTGCCCGATCCTTACCAGCTGGTTCGTGACGGCAAATGGACTCTGAATGCCATGTATGATATGATGAAGGTCGTTCCGATTGACTCCAACGGTAACGGTCAGACCGACTATGATGATATGTTCGGCTGTATCGCCCAGAACTTCGACGCACTGGCACTGACGACCTCCTTCGGCTGCAACATCTTTGAGAAAGATGAAAATGATATCCCGCAGTTCGTTCTTCCTCGTGAAGAAAACATCAGCAAGATGCAGATCATCTCTGAATTTTTCGCAGATACTGCGCGCACCATCATTGTCAACCATAAGATGTATGCCGATGTTCCGGACAAATGGAATGTTCTCTGGGCCGATAAGTTTGCAGAAGGCAAGGGTCTGTTCATGTTCAACTGCCCCGGCAACTTGTCCGGCTTTACCGATATGCAGCAGGATTTCGGTATTCTTCCGATTCCGAAGTATGACGAAAGCCAGAAGGAATACCGTACGATGACCTCTCTCTGGTTCACGACCTCCCTCTCCGTTCCGAAACTTCATGGTGCCGACGGCGGCGATATCGGTACTGTACTTGATGCAATGTCTTACCTGTCCTACGTCGATGTTGAACCGACCTTTGCGGAAACCTATCTGCAAAACCGCCACATCCGCGACGCGGAATCTGTTGAAATGCTGAACATCATCACCTCCACCAAGAGTTATGACCCCGGCTTCGTCCTCAACTGGTCTTCTGCTATCACGCTTCCTCTGGTCAGCATCGAACAGGGCGGCGACAAGTTCGTCTCGACGATCGAAAGCTCCCGCAAGAAGATCGAAAAGGAAGTCCAGAAGAGCGTTACCGCAGCACAGGAACTGGCAAACGAATAATACAATATGAAAATTCTGTTTACTGTCCCGGTTGGTGGGAACCGCGATAAATATTTCCCGCCGAAGCTGATGGCACGTCTGGAAGCCCTCGGCGAAATGGTAAAAAATCCGAACGGTCGTCAGTATACCCGCAAGGAGCTGAAGGCACTTCTTCCCGATATCGACATCATCATCACGCACTGGGGTTCCACCCAGTATGACGCGGAGCTGCTTGACTGTGCGCCGCATCTGAAGCTGATTGCACATTGCGCCGGAACGGTTGCCCATATTGCAAGCGAAGAAAGCTACAGCCGTGGGATTCCCGTTTTGAGTGCCAACCCGATCATGGCAAAATACGTTGCGGAAGGTGCGCTGGCATACATGCTTGCCGGTATCCGCGCGATTCGTGCCTATGACGGCAATATGAGAGCAGGTCTTTGGCACCAGAATATGCCGCAGACAAACACCATTGTCGGCGGCGAGATCGGACTTGTCGGACTCGGTGCTGTCGGACGCAATCTGCTTGATATGCTCCGTCCGTTCGGCTGTACGGTCAAGGTATACGACCCGTATCTGCCCGACGGTGCGCTGGATGCATGGGAATTTGCATCGCAGTGTTCCTTTGAAGAAGCCATGCAAAATCCCGTTGTTTCCATTCACGCATCCCAGACACCGGAGACATATCATATGATCGACGCAAAAGCACTTGCACTGATGCCCGATGATGCATTGCTTGTCAATACGGCACGCGGTTCGCTCATCGATATGGAAGCGCTGATCCCCGAGCTTCAATCCGGACGTCTGCGCGCGGTGCTCGATGTCTACGAGCGTGAGGGCTGTCCGCAGGATGAACGACTGCTTGCATGCACGGATAAACTGACGCTGCAGCCGCATCTTGCCGGTATGCCGTCGGGTTCTGCCATGACTGCGGCAATCATTGACGATCTGGAGCGCTTTATTCACGGGGAACCGCTGCAGCTTGCAGTTTCGTATGCCCAGTACCTGCATATGACGCAGGAATGACAGGCGATCATTCCTATGATCCCCGAAAATGAATAATTTCAAAAAGATTCCTGCATATAGATTGACAATTTTCGGGAAACATGGTATAATAATGCAATCATAGGAATTACATGAAAGGACACAACTATGGAAATTCAATATCTGATTTCGATCACGCTGTATATGGCGGCGGTCATCGGCATTGGCATCTGGTGTTCCAAGCGTGCCAACAAAAATGCCGAAGCATACTTTATCGGAGGCAGAACACTCGGTCCGTGGGTCTCTGCCATGAGTGCGGAAGCGTCCGACATGTCCGGCTGGCTTCTCATGGGACTGCCCGGTCTTGCATACTGGAGCGGTCTTGCGGATGCCGGATGGACAGCAATCGGTCTTGCACTCGGTACTTATCTGAACTGGCTGATTGTCAGTAAGCGCCTGCGCCGTTACTCTGAGCGCATCGGTGCGATCACTATTCCCGACTTCTTCTCCAAGCGTTTCCGCGAGAAGAACAAGATTCTTCTGATCATCGCATCGCTTCTGATTATCCTCTTCTTTACACCATACGCAGGCTCCTGTCTGATGGCATGCGGCAAGCTGTTCTCTCAGCTGTTCGGTACCTCGTACGAGCTGATGGTTGTCATCGCTGCTGTCTTTGTCCTCGCGTATACGTTCCTCGGCGGCTTCCTCGGTGAATCCGCGTCCGACTTTATGCAGGCCATCGTTATGGTCATCGCGCTGATCTGTGTGCTGTGCATCGGTACTGCAAACGCAGGCGGCGTCGGTGCTGTCATGGAAAACTCCAAAGAAATCCCCGGCTTCCTCTCTCTGTTTGAGAAGGCCACGCAGACCGGTATTGATGAAGCAGGCATGCCCATCTGGGGTGAACCCGCCGCAATGGGCTTCATTCCGATCCTGTCCGGTCTTGTCTGGGGTCTCGGCTACTTCGGTATGCCGCAGGTTCTTCTGCGCTTCATGGCGATTCGCGATGAAAAGGAACTGAAGCTGTCCCGCCGTGTTGCGACTGTCTGGGTTCTCATTTCTCTTGCTGCTGCAATTCTCATCGGTATCATCGGACGTACGCTGTATCCCGGTGCATACGCCGAATACGGTGCAGGTCATACGGAAAACATCTTCATCCTGATGACCACAAATATGCTTCCCGCACTGCTTGCAGGTCTTGTCTGTGCAGGTATCCTTGCAGCGGCGATCTCCTCCTCCGACTCCTATCTGCTGATCTCTGCGTCTGCCATCGCTGAAAACGTCTATCACGGCGTCTTCAAGAAGAATGCGACCGACAAGCAGGTCATGACGTTCACCCGTATCATTCTGGTCGTTATCATGCTGTTTGCAATGCTCGTTGCTACCGGCGGAAATCAGGTTATCTTCTCCATCGTCGACTTTGCATGGGCAGGTCTTGGTGCAACCTTCGGTCCGCTGATGATCTTCTCCCTGTTCTGGAAGCGTACAACCTACCAGGGTGCGATTGCAGGTATGGTAACCGGCGGTGTTGTCGCAATCGTCTGGAACTTCTTCATCGCTCCGCTCGGCGGCATCTTCGCGGTTTATGAACTGGCTCCCGCATTCCTGCTGTCCAGCGTCGCCATTGCAGTTGTCTCTCTGATGACCGCAAAACCGAACAAGGAAATTGAGGAAGACTACGATTACGTACTTTCCGGCAAATAATTTCAACAAATACAAAGGACTGTGGTACCGAAATACCGCAGTCCTTTTGCTATGTTTTTTGATTGGAATGGATTACTGTGTCAATACCCGGAACAGTTCTCCGAACAATGCATCACGGTGAATGTACGTGACGCGGCGGATGGTAGGACGATTCTGTGTAAATGCATAATAGCCCTCATATTCGGGAATGGGCGCAGGCTCCAGTACCGAGGTCATGAAGCGGTCATTTTCATTGAGCAGCCATGCAACGGCGGTGACATCCCAGATGACGCGACTCCAGACACGTCCTGCGGCATAGGATTCTGCTTCCTCGACAGTGTGGTCAATCAGATAGTCACACAGTGCATTCTTGCCGCGCAGCCAGTATTCCAGCTCCGGCTGTGTCGTATAGAATGCGGAAACGACACCCATACACGGCAGCTGAACAACAGGTGCGCCGCATCCGAAGACAACACGCGCTGCCGCAACGTCCTGCCACAGATTGAACTCCTTGGTATCGGGCCAGGTCTTGTCATGACCGCCAAGCCACACAATCACAATACGGTCGATGATATCCGGGTTATAGAGAATCGCGGATGCAACATTGGTGATGGCACCGATGGCAACGACATACAGCGGATGTTCGGGCGTGTACTGCATGGCAAGATCACACAGATGGTCTGCGGCGGGAGAGGGAACCGGGGTCTTTTCATTCGGCATGTAGGTACGGCTTCCGCGGTGTGTGATCGCTTTCTTTTCGGGCGTTCCCATCAATGCAAGCAGATTGAGAATTTCGTCGTAGCTCTTTTCCATACCGTCCTCGGGAGAGGTGGAATTGTTGTTATGGAACGGAGCTGCGTACAGTGCTTTGACGTTGAATTTCTCATGCTTGAGCATCAGGGACAGCGCATACTGGTCATCGATTTCATTGTAGGTATCGGTATCCAGTACACAGTCAATGGGGCCTTCGGGAACACACAGATTTTTGAGACGTTGAGCTTCTGTCATGGCAAGGATATCCTTTCTTTTGTACGGTTTTTCTTTAGTATAACGGATTTCGGACAAAATTGCAAGAGGTTTTGAAAAAAACAGAAAGAATCTCGGCTGACTTTCGATTTTATCTTGATTTCGCACGGTCTGGTATGTTATAATGTATACAAATCATTCCGCGCGAAAAGGAGAAAACAACGATGATGAGAATGGAACCCATTGAAAAGTGGATCTGGCTGCCCAAAGACAAATACCCGACACACCAGACCACCCGTCAGAACATTTCCGATAAGGCCGATACCTATGCCGTTTGTCAGATCAAAAAGACTTTTTCCGCAGGAAAGGTCATCCGCAAAATGGATGTGCGTTTCTCCGCAGATACCTCGTTTGTACTGTATCTGAACGGTGCGCATCTTGCAACCGGTCCTTCCAGCATCGGCGGCGACTTTCTGTTCAATGACCGCGTTTATCCGCAGCAGTATGCGACCGAACTGCATCTGACGCAGGACGACAGTGCAGCATTGGCAGGAGGTATCGCAGAGTTCTTTGCAGTTGTCAAGATGCAGCCGACACGCATGTTTGAAATGTCCCACGGTCACGGCGGATTTTTCTTAACCGCACATGTGACCTTTGAGGACGGCACAAAGACGCTGTTCTTAACCGACGAAACATGGGATATCCGCTACATGGGTGCCTACAACAGACCCTATCACTATGACGGTACGCTTGCCAATGAGGATTGGGTCAAGGCAGAAAACATTCCGAATATCTGGCATTCCATCACCTCCCCGCTGGAACCCTGTACCGAACATGCAGTAATCCCGTCTGACAATGTGCTCACCGCGGCTCCCGGCGAAACGGTTTCCCGTACGATGGAAATGGACAAGATCTACGCCGCTTACATTACCGCGAATGTCAAGACGACATCTCCCGTCCGTGTCAAGGTATGGGCATCGGAAACAGGAGAACGCGGCTCAGGTGAGGAATATCTCTTTACCGAGGATACCTGCTACCGCGGATTTGACATTCATTCCGCAGGTGCGCTGATTGTTGAGGTTACCAACGAAGGCGATGCTCCCGCGACCGTGGAAATGGGCATCATTGCAACCCATTATCCCGTTCATCTCCATGCAAAGACCGTGACGTCTGACGATGATCTCAATCTCGTCACCGATGTCTGCGCGCATACGCTGAAATACTGCCGCCAGACGCTCCATCTGGACAGTCCGCGTCACTGCGAGCCGATGGCATGTACCGGTGACTACTATATCGAAGCAATGATGACGCAGTTTACGTTCGGCGATCAGACACTTTCCGCCTTTGACGTCCGCCGTACTGCTCAGCTTCTGCGCTACCGTGACGGCCGCATGTTCCACACGACCTACTCCCTCATCTGGGTGCAGATGCTGTGGGATGTCTATATGCTGATCGGTGACAAGACGCTGCTGTCTGACTGTGAAGATGCGCTGACGATTCTGCTGGCACGCTTTGCGACTTATGTCGGCGACAACGGCATTATTGAAAATCCGCCGGACTATATGTTCATCGACTGGCTGTATCCGGACGGCATCAATATGCATCATCCGCCCAAGGCGCTCGGTCAGTCCTGCATGAATATGTACTATTACGGCGCGCTGATGACTGCCGTCAAGGTTTACGAAACGCTTGGTGAAACCGCAATGGCGGATATGAACCGTACTGCGGCGGCTTCCCTGCAGAAGGCAGTCTGCGAGATTCTCTACGACGCAGAACGCGGTCTGTTCTTTGAAGGTCTGAACACGCCGACACCGAAGCATCTGGTCAACGAATGGTCGATGCCGCAGAACGTCGAGAAGCGTTACTACCGCAAGCACGCAAATGTCCTGGCGGCTTACTTCGGCATTGTGGACCGTGATACCTGCCGCGATCTCCTGACCAAGGTTATGACCGACGAAAGCCTTGGTGAGCTGCAGCCGTACTTTACGCACTTCCTGCTTGATGCCGTCTACAGAAACGGTTTGCGCGCAGAATATACCGATACGATCCTCCGTCAGTGGGTAGCACCTTGCCATGACTGCTCCAAGGGTCTTGCAGAAGGCTTTATTGCACCCGAGGGTTACCACTTCGATCACAGCCACGCATGGGGCGGCACACCTGCCTATGCGCTGCCGCTGGCACTGTCGGGTCTCAAGCTCCTCGCACCCGGCTATGACAAAATTTCGCTCAACCCCGATCTGCTCGGACTGGAAACGGCACACGTGGAAATTCCCACGCCGCACGGCATGATCGTCATCGATATGAACCGTACCGAAAACGGAGAGACGGCAGTTGAAACGGTCATTCCCAACGGCATTACCGTAGAATAAACGGAAATTCCAAAACCCATAAACAGGAAAATGAATCATGAAACCGTATCTGATATTTTTACTTTCAGCTTTCTTGTTGATGACAGCGTTTGTTTTGCCGATCTCTGCCGCGCGTCCCGGTGATATTGCCGGACAATACTACAGCACCGACATTGTCACCACACTGAACGGTGCGGAAATCGACGCCATCAACATCGGCGGTCAAACGCTGATATCCGCCGAGGATATGCGGTATTTTGGTCACTCCGTCTATTGGGATGCAAACGAACGCACCCTGCGTATCACGGAAACCACGGCGCAGGTGAAAAATCCGCCCGCTGTCAGCAAGTCTTCAAAGCCGTCCGGTTCCGTGCTCGGCAATTACTATGTGACTGACATTGTGACGTATCTTGACGGCACACCGATCACGGCATACAACATCGGCGGCAGAACCTACATTCATGCGGAAGCAATGCGCGAATGGGGCTACATCGTCAACTGGTTTGGCAATACCCGCCGACTGGAAATCACCAGCCCGAAACCCGCAGGCTATGTATACCATATCCCGCTGACGCAGGGAACGGAAAAACAGGAAGGCGACGCGGCTGTCGGTGCGTTTTCTGTCAGTCTTATCAAAGGCGGCATCCAAACCGCAGGAGACGCGGATTTCTTTGATCTCTCCGTGCAGTCCGACGGCGGTGGATATACCTTTATAATGGCATTTTATCAGTATTCCGGTCTGTTCTGTTCCGATGCGCTGTTCCGGCTGCTCGATCCGCTGGTCAGTCAGAGCTATGACGGTTCCGTTTCGCGCGATCCCGCCTCTCTCTACGACAAAATCGGAGAGGTTCTGACCGTCACGGTCAACGGACACCGCGCAGAGGAAGTCATCATCAGCACAGGTGCGGGCAACGGTCACCGCGATTACTATATTGAAGTCAAGGGACTTCCGCATCTGACCGAGGCACAGATCAAAGAGATCACAATCACGCTTACCGAACATTAAGATAGGAGAAATCTATGTCACGCTGGCAAATCATCAGAAACGGTCATGCTGTCGCCTGGGATGTCATCCCGGGAGAGCAGCATACCGACGATATTGAAATGGCGGGCTTCGGATGTGCCCAGGTCGTCCGTTACGGAATGACGGAGAATGGCTTCCTTCTGGAACATCATCCCGTTTTCCCGACCCTGCGTACCCGTCCCAACAACACCCATGCGTCCTATCAGATGGACATTCCCGCAAACGCTCTGCCCCGTCTGATGATCGGCGGCAAGCTGCTGACCGAAACGCTTCTGCGCGCAGAACTGGACGGCGTGCTGTCCCTGTTTACCGCGGCAAATGACGGCACTCTGCATCTGATCCATCAGTGCTATCCGTCCTCTGACAAGCGTCTGTGCTTTGAGCGTGTGACCGTAGAAAACACATCCGACGCGCCCATTACGCTGGACATCACCGCACCCGACACCTGTCTCGGACGTGATATGGGACCGATGGGCATCAATCTCATTGAATATACCACGGATTTTGCACCGATCACGCTGGATGCAGGTGCGAAATATACCTATGCCACAGCCATCTCCGGTCGTGTCGCACATGAGCCGATTCCCGCAGAAAATGCCGATGATGCACTGCGTGAACGCCGCGAAACGGTACGCCGTCTGACCGATCCGATGCAGCTCGATACCGGCAATGCGGTACTCGATACCATGTTCCGTTTTGCCAAGCTCCGTGCCGGTGAGAGTATTTTCGATACCCGTTTCGGTTACGGCAGACTGCACGGTCCGGGCGGCTTCAGCTATTACGCCGCAACGTGGTGCAACGACCAGGTCGAATATGCAGGTCCGTACTTTGCTTATACGGGTGACCCGGTTCTGCTCGATGCCGCCATGAACGCATACCGCATGTACATTCCGTTCATGTGTGATGCGTATCTGCCGATCCCCTCCTCCGTCATTGCGGAAGGTGTGGACTATTGGAACGGTGCAGGTGACCGAGGCGATGCGGCGATGTATCTCTACGGTGCATCCCGTTATGCGCTGACGACAGGCGACCGTGCCATTGCCATGGAACTGCTTCCCGCCATTGAGTGGTGCGCGGAATACTGCGAGCGAAAGAAGAACGCCGCAGGTGTCATTGCATCCGATTCAGACGAGCTGGAAAACCGCTTCCCGTCGGGTGATGCCAATCTCTGTACCTCGACGCTGACGTATGCAGGTCTGCTTGGACTTGCGGCGCTGGAGCGTGCGTTTGGATGCGAGGAAAAGGCTGTCCTGTTTGAAGGACGTGCGGCGGCACTTGCCTCTGCGATTGAAGCGCACTTCGGACATGATCTGCACGGTATGGCGACCTATCGCTACTATGATGGTTGTGAAAAGCTCCGCTCGTGGATCTGCATGCCGCTGTGTGTCGGGCTGTACGATCGTACCCGTGGTACTGTCGATGCGCTCTGCTCGGAATACCTGATGAAGCCCGACGGATTTTTAACAGAAGAGGGCAGTGTTACCATCTGGGATCGCTCGACGCTGTATACCCTGCGCGGCATCTTTGCGGCAGGTGAAACGGAGACGGCACTCGATCTGCTCCTGCGCTACTCGAACAACCGTCTGCTCGGCGAGCGTGTACCGTATGCCGTCGAAGCATACCCCGAGGGCGGACGCAGACAGCTGTCCGGCGAATCGGCGCTGTACTGCAAGGTCATCACGGAAGGTCTTCTGTGCATGATCCCGACAGGACTTCATTCCTTTACAATCAAGCCGACCCTGCCCAAGGAGCTTGACCATCTGTATCTGACGAATATTTCTGCCCACGGTGCAGTGTTCGATGTCCTTTTGAAGCGCGACGGATGGCGTGTTGTTCGTGCGGACGGCACAGAACTCGGACGCGGCGCAAACGGCACGATGGCGGAAATTATCGTCTGATCCTATTACCACCTATTTCACTCGGAGAAAAAGCTTTGATACAATCGACTCAACTTGGTGAATCACCAAGACAACAATTTCTGCGCGGTCTGCGCGACGGCATCCCGATCGGACTCGGCTATCTGTCCGTTTCGTTCGCGTTCGGCATCACAGCGGTATCGCGCGGTGTTCCCGGCTGGATTGCCCTCTTGATCTCGATGACCAATCTGACCTCGGCAGGACAGCTGGCGGGATTGGATCTGATGGTGCTCGGCTGTGCGATGGGCGAAATGATATTAACGCAATGCGTCATCAATATGCGTTATGCGCTGATGAGCGTCTCGCTGTCGCAGAAGGTCGACGGTACCGTTCGTCTGCGTGACCGATTCTTCATTGCGTTCGGCAACACCGACGAGGTCTTTGCCGTGGCATCGGGACAACCCGGTAAGGTCGGCAGGTATTACCTGTTCGGTCTGATCGTTGCACCGTATATCGGCTGGTCGTCGGGCACTCTGCTCGGCACGGTGGCATCCGGCTTGCTTCCCGCATCGGTGATGGCGGCACTCGGGATTGCCATCTACGGCATGTTTGTTGCCATTGTCATTCCGCCCGCAAAGAAAAGCCGTGCTGTGGCGTTGGTACTCGGCGGTGCGGTCGCGCTTGCCTGTGCGTTCCGCTATATTCCCATCCTGTCAGGTGTTTCCGGAGGCTTTGTCATCATCCTCTGTGCGGTCACGGCGGCATCCCTCGGAGCCGTTTTTGCGCCGATCCCGGACGATGACGGAGAGGAGGCGGAATCCGCATGACGACCACGATCCCTATGCTGCTGTTATATACTTTTGTGATGGCGGCGGTGACCTATCTCATCCGCATGCTTCCGTTTGTCGTGTTCCGCAAGCCCATCAAAAACCGCTTTATCAAGTCCTTTCTGTATTATGTCCCCTATGCCGTCCTCGGCGCGATGACATTCCCCGCAATTCTGTACTCGACTTCAAATCTGATGTCTGCCGCCGTTGGTCTTGCCGTATCCGTCATTCTTGCTTGGTTCGGCAGAGGACTGCTGACCGTCGCGGTTTCAGCATGCGTCGCTGTTTATCTGACGGAATGGTTGATGGTGCTGTTCTGAACATATCATTTCGGTTACTGGTTATTCCATAGTTTCAATTGCCAAAACAAATCCGAACGATTTCGTCAATCGAAATTGGTTCGGATTTGTTTTATTACGAGTATTCAGATTGAATGTACAGTCCCCGAGCGGTTCCGATTTCTCTCGGGGATTTCTTGATGCGACAATGGCATAAGGCTTTGCCTTCTTTGATTACAAAAATTACGAAACATTTTTGAATCGATGGCAGATTTATGATATAATGTTGTCTATAAGGGTAAGAAGACACAAAAGAAAGGAAATATACCGATGAAATATCAATTACAGCTTCTCGCAGTACTTACACTGATCTGTCTGTCGCTTTTGTGCGGATGCCATACCTCCCCCGAAACACCCCCGCCGCACACCACTACGATGACCTACTGCCAACACGGCAACAACTACTATTTTTACGGCTACCACAGCGGCAATTTCAATGCGGCACTTGATACCGAAGTTCCGCTCTGCTTTGACCCACTTTGCAGCCACAAAGAATACGACGAAAAGAAAAAGATATGGTACTCAATTTGTCCGCAGAATCTGGTCAAGGATATGTCCACATCTGTCACCTATACCTCGGACGGGGAGTATATCTACATGGCGTGCAAGGCGGAAAATACCGATCATACCGACTCCATGAAGCGCTCGATCTACCGCTTTGACCCGGAAAATCCCTCTGCCATGAAGCGCATCACGACCTATTCCACGTCGGGTTCGCTGTTCAATGCGCCGATCTATGTCAATGACGGCATGATCTACTATGTACAGGGTGTGTACAACGAAGATTTCATCAAGGGCGGCTATGAAACGTATGACGATCAGTATATGCGTCTGATGCGTGTCAAGTCCTCGGGCGGTGAGGGTGAGCCGGTTCTTGATGACAAATTCCGTGTGGACAATAAGTTTTATATGGATGAAGAAAACTATTATATCATCAACTACGACGGACCCTTGACGGTCATCAACCGCGAAACGCTTGCAAAAACCGAGGTGCTTTGTGACGGATTGTCGCCAGCCATGGTCTATACTGTGGACGGCGTGCAGTATCTGGTCTGCAACGATCAAACACAAACAGTCACCTATGAAACCGAAACGCCCGTCACGACCTCCTGTGTTTACCGTTACGAAAACGGCGTGTGCGAAAAGCTGGTTGGTGATATTCTCCAGCCGCAGATCATGGACGATGCGCTGTGGTATCTCCCGTATGAGATCACCTACTACGGTTCCCATGAGGAGTTCAACGGTCGTGAAAACGTCATGCGCGACTTTCTCAGCCAGTACGGCGGCGAGCTACATCGAATTGACCTTGCAACCGATGAGGAAACCGTGTGGGTAAACGAAGATCCCGATCTTGATCTCTGGTTTGTGGGTGCTGTGGGTAATACCGCGATTGTTGCACCGCGCGATGTCAGAGGTGAGATGAACGGCGAAGCTCCGTGGCGGACACCGCGATATTGGAAGGCAGAGCTTTCCGAGGACGGTGTGATTCGGCTGATCGGAGGAATTGAAGAATGACAACCTATAAAAATACACGAAAGGAGCGCACACATGGACGACAAAAGAATCATCGCCCTGTTTTGGGATAGAAACGAACAGGCACTGACCGAATTTGAAAAATCCCACAAGCGTCTGTGTCTCAGCATGGCAAGCGAAATCACCGGCAATCCCCACGATGCGGAAGAATGTTTCGCCGACACCTGCCTCGCCGTGTGGAACTCCATCCCGCCGCAGAAACCTGAGTCGCTCCGTGCGTATGCTCTCAGAATCTGCAAAAACTTCGCGCTCAATCTCGTCAAAGCGAAGAATCGCCAGAAGCGTTCCGCCGTTCTCGTGGAATTGGACGAGTGCATCACTGACAGCCTGCCCGATATGGAACTGCAGGAGATCGGACGCATCATTGACACTTTCATGGAAACGCTCCCGAAGCGCGAAGCCGTGATTTTCGTCCGCCGCTACAACTGCTCCCAGCCGGTCAAGGACATCGCATCTGCTGTCGGCATGACGGAAAATCATGTATCGAAAATCCTGCAGAAGCTGCGCAGGAAACTCAAAAAGCATCTGGAAAAGGAGGGCATCCGGGTATGAAACAGAAATTAACAAGCGAAAAGCTGTATGAAGGCATCGGTTACATAGACGACAAGTGGCTTGCGTTGCTTGACGTAACCGACGTGGCTAAAACCACCAAGAAAAACCGCCGCTTTGTCGGCTATGAGATCAAAAAACTGCTCGGCGTGAAGTATCTTTGGGTGTTCCTCTTTGTCCTTTTGATGCTGAACACCGCGATTGCGTGGTACACGGCTGACCATTCGTATGCGGCAGAGGAACCCACGCAGATGATCTCGGAATTTTTCGAGGAATATTTTGAAAATCCCGATGAACTTGACGCCTATTACGCCGAAATGCAGGCGTTTGCAGCAGAACAGGAAGAACTGTTCCGCGAGGCGATGCGGCTTGGTGACTACGAATTTGTCCCGGAAACGATGCCGAATCTCTATTCCACAGACGAAAACTACCCCGACACGCGGCTGTTTGCAAGGCTTTACAACACGATCGCGGCAGCACGGGAATACCCCGACGTGCTCGAAAAGGTCATCGAACGCGCATGGGCGAATCTCCATGCCTTCGTCGACATGGGCATCACCGAGGATTCGTTTACCTACCGCTATCAGCTCCGCGTCATCGAGCTGTACGAACTCATGCGCGACAGCGTGGAAATCGGCGTGGAATACACCCGCGGCTGGGACGAATATTTCGCATATGACACCGTGAATATCTTCATCTTCTGTATGCTCATCATGCTCGGAAGCATCATCTTCGCCCAGGAAAAGCAGAGCGGATTTCTGCCGATCATGCGCACCGCGAAAAACGGTCGTGCAAGAACGGCGGTAGCGAAGATTCTCACGATGCTGCTTCTGACCGTGATTTTCGTCTTGATGTTTACGCTGTCCACCTTCGCGGTCTACGGTCTGCGCCTTGGCTTTTCCTCTCCCCACAACGTCATTCAGGCGCTGAATACGTTTACACTCTCGCCGTATCAGATCACCATCGGGCAGTATTTCGCCATCACGGTCGGCGTGAAATTGCTGACCTTCGCGGTATTTTCGATGATCGTGACCGCGCTTTCCGTGGTGTTCTATAACTACATTCTGATTTATTTTGCGGGACTGGGGCTGTTCGGGCTGAATTTCCTGCTCTATACGCTTTCTTACATCGACGCAAATTCCGTGTTCAAGAACCTCAACCTTGTCGCAACGGCGGCGGGCAATCCGCTGTTTGTGCGGTATCGTGCGATGAACTTCTTTGGTGCTGTCGCAGGATTTGTTCCGAGTATGTGCGTGATCTTCTCGCTTCTGATCGTAGTCTGCGCGGTTGTGACGGTGATGCTGTACGTCAAAGGCTCGACGGGCATCCGAATAAACTGGATTGACAACGCCATCGCATGGTGTATGACGAAATCGGCGGCAATTCGTCACACCCTCACCTTTGCCAAGCGTGAGAAAACGCACAAAGCACGCACCTATAGCCACTCTCTGATCCTCGCGGAAGTATTCAAAACGCTGATTTCCTCGCGTTTCATCGTGATTGTTCTCTTGATTCTCTGCGTGAAAACGTGGTATTCCTACGACACAAATGCTCCCGTCAACTCCTACGCCGATGCGGTTTACAAGGAGTATATGACCACGCTTGAGGGCGAGGTAACCGACGAAAAGCTCGCGTATCTTGCCGATGAACGCGCGATGATTGGCGAAACGCTTGCCAAGCAGACGATGATGGAGCAGGCGTATGTCAACGAGGAAATCACGTTTGAAGAATACCGCGACTACCTCTCCGACTACAACTACGCCTACTCCCGCTCGGAGCTTTTGTCCATCATTGAGCAGCACGCGGAGTATCTTGTGCAGAAAGAGCATGAAACCGGCGTGCGCGGATGGTTTATCTACGACACCGGCTGGCAGAAGATGTATGCCGAGGACGCCGATCTGTTCCTCTACGCGGCGATTCTGCTCCTGCTGACGGGATCGTTCGCGGCGGAATATGTGTCGAAATCGTCCTCCGGCGGCTTTGCACAGCTGCTCCGTTCCACGAAAAACGGACGGCATAAGACGTTTTACGCCAAGCTGATCGCATCGGGTATGATCGCGGTGACGCTTTCTCTGCTCACAGGAGCTGTCGACGCGGTGGTCATTACCATGGGCTATGATCTGCCGGCAATGAACGCGCCGCTTCTGTCCATGCAGATGTTCGCGGATGTGACGGGCGGCATCACGGTCGCGCAGTATTTCGCGGTGTTCTTTATCATGCGCGTAGCAGGTGCGCTGCTGATGGCAATGCTCGTCTGCGCGCTGTCGGAGCTTTTGGCGCGATATATTCCCGTCCTTGGCACAGCGGTACTTCTGACACTCCTGCCTGCACTCTGCGCCTACTTCGGACTTGCGGCGGCAGAGCATGTGAACTTCCTCAATCTGCTGGCAGGCACACCCCTGTTCCTGCGCTCTGCGGAAATGGCGCTGTTCGGGAATGGGTATGCGATGCTGACGCTGTGGCTTGCGGTGGCAGTTATGGCGGTGACAGCGATGATGATGCCGGCGAAGCGGATGTTTGTGAAGTGATGTTTTGAAAGGATGGTATGACATGATGAAAAAACTGCTTTGTTTGTTTCTCTCTGTACTCTTTTTCCTCTGCAGCTGTAACAGAAATGTCGTTCCGCAGATCGACATTTCGGAAAAATACTATTATATGCCAACCACAGTTATCTTTGACAACGGAAGCCGCGGAAATACGCTTGCACGTTTCAATGTCGAAAACGGACGCATCACAACGCTGTGTCCCGATCCGTTATGTGACCATAGCACAGAGTGTCCGTTCTTTGGTGTTGTCAATTATACGGTTGACGGGGATATCATTTGGTTTCAGCGTTATATGATCGATGAGAATATCGATTATATCTGTCAGTATGATATCGCAAGCGGAAAACTGCGTACATTAGCAAAGTATGAAGATGACGGATACTCATATGCCTTCAAGTTCGGTTATCTTTGGAAGTATTTTTCCCACAATGATCCGACTGCCAATGACCTTTCCGTGCGTATTTCGCTGTCAGAAGAAAACTTCGACGATCCCGAAAAAATCGACCCGAGCAAAATTCCGTTTGCACAGGTCGGTGACATCTATTATTATGCCGTTCGCGGCGCATATAACAGCCCCGCTACAGAGGTTCGAGCCATGTATACCGATCTGACCGATGACTGGCGTGTGGCTGACGGCGTATTTTCTATGAATTTCACATATTACAACGGCTATGTGTATTATATCGAAAAGGATGCGCTGATGCGTGTTTCCGTCGATGAGGAAATCACAGGTGTTCCTGTCAATACCAAAGAATCGGTCAAAGCGGATGTCGGTGCATTCTTTTTCAGCAATGATATGCTTTTTTATCTACAGAACGAGGGTGCCGAAGCAGAAGTCATCGGTTGGGATGAGTATCTTGAAGAAGAAGTCAAAAACACCTACGGCGGCAAAATCTGGCGTGCAAATCCAGATGGCTCGAAGGCAAAGGTTTTTACCGAAACAGATGGCTATGTGATCAGCAAATCCATACTCTCCAATGCCCAGGTTGGCAGTCGGCTCGTTGTTCGCTATGGATGCTGGAAAGAAAAACAGCGTGACGGTGCAACATTCAAGGCTTGGCGCGCTGCGGAAGGCGGACTTCTGGTTGTGAATCTCGATGACGGGACGTATGAAGCATATTCTGTGTTTGATGAATGAGGAGGAACCACAATGACATTATCCATACAAAACATATCCAAATCCTATGGCACAAACCTCGCCCTTGACGGCTTCACAATGCTCACGCTGTGGCTTGCGATTGCGGTCATGGCGGTCACGGCGATGATGATGCCAGCGAAGCGGATGTTTGTAAAGTGATAGGAAGGATGGATTGGAAATATGAAAAAACTGATATGTACGCTTGGAGTACTGCTCCTGCTTCTTTGTTCCTGTAACACAACCACAAAACAACTTGCATACACCAACATCTCCCTCAACTACGGCTCCTTTTCGATGGGCGAAACGGTCATAGAAAAAGCCCCGACAGGGCTGTACCGCTACCATGCCGACGCAAAAACCGTGCTCGATCACTTCTGCTATGACCCGCTCTGCGACCACAGCGGTAATGACGGCGTATGTCCCGACTGCTACAATCTCGATTTTACCGCGTATGCCACGGACGGGGAACGCATTTACGCAAACGGCAGGAGCTATCTCTCCGCGCTGAACGGCGGGACATGGAACAGAAACGAAAAATGGCTTGTCTCCATGAATCCCGACGGCAGCGACATGAAGCGACTTTTGTCCTACGATTCGACCAACGCGGCAGAGCCGTTTCTGCATCTGCATGACGGATGGCTTTACTACTATCAGAGCTTTTATGAGGACGAATACGATCCCGCGCTGAAAGGCAATCAGGATCAGTATATCAAAATCATGCGTATCAACACCGACAGCGGCAAAACAGAGGAAGCCTACAGCGGAAAACTGCTTCCCGAGGATCGTTTCTATCTCGATGACAACCATTACTATATTCTCCACATGGCTGACGGCTTTTCGATCAGCAATTCCACGCTTGACATCATTGACCGCGAGACGGGGGAAGCGGTACAGACGGGCATCATCCCCGACGGATGTCCCGTGATCTATGTCACTGTGTATGAGGACAATACCTATTTTATCTGTCTGGAATCTAATAAAACCGAGCAGTATGCGACGCCCGTCACCCTGCAGACCTACGCCGTTTACCGCTTTGACGGGGAAACCTGCGAAAAGCTGGTCGGCAATATCGGCAATCTGACAGGAATCGTTTTTGCGGACGGCGCGGTATGGTATGAGCCGTATGCATTCACCTATTTCGGCGCAAAGGATATGCCGACCGGCAACGGCGACGAGACTTCCCCCTACGATTTTTATCAGTATATCGACGGCACGGCTGCGCGGTTCGATCTTGATGACGCATCGACGCAGACATGGACTCTGCCCGATGCGGACGACGGCTTCTGCG
>JAZTZC010000478.1:0-6407 GCA_045637265.1 Eubacteriales bacterium
GCCGGTGGTGGTGATGAACAGACCGGTTGCGCCGTTTGCATATTCCGCGTAAATGGTCGCATCGTCATCAACTTCGATGTTGTGGTACTTACCGAAGGACAGGAAACCGCAAACGCGCTTGGGCATACCGCAGATCCACTGCCAGAGGTCGAGGTTATGTGGGCACTGGTTAAGCAGAACGCCGCCGCCTTCGCCTTCCCACGTTGCTCTCCAAGTGGAGGAGTTATAGTAGGACTGGGTTCTGTACCAGTTGGTGATGATCCAGACAACACGCTGCAGTTCACCGAGCTCGCCGCCCTGAACCATCTCGCGCATCTTCTGATGCTTGGGATTGGAACGCTGGTTGTACATGATACCGAAGGTCAGCTCAGGATGAGCCTTTGCGACTTCGTACATTTCCATAACCTTCTTGGTGTAAACACCGATCGGCTTTTCGGAGAGGACATGCAGACCTGCTTCAAACGCTTCGATGGCGATGACAGGATGCAGATAGTGCGGCGTTGCAATCAGAACTGCGTCGATCTTGCCGGATGCCAGCATTTCCTTGTAGTCGGTGTAGGTCGCAATGTCAGTGCCGTACTTTTCGGTAACAAATGCAAGGCGGTCTTCCTTGAGATCACAAACTGCGGTCAGAACAGCATTTTCAATGTGTCCGCCGGCGATGGATTCCACGTGACCTGTACCCATATTACCGATACCGATAATACCAAATCTTACTTTTTCCATGTTCTTTGATTCCTTTCGGAGTTAAATTTTTCGTATTTGAAACAGATGCAAAAAACTGTTTCCTATTATGTTTATTTTAGCACAGAATGACAGCAATTGCAATAGGAAATCCTGATTTCCCGCAAAAAAGTTCACAGAAACCGCACCTTGGAAAACACACAAAAAAAATTCAAAAAAATATTTCAAAAAGTGTTGACAAAACGATTTGGATGTGGTATAATATAAAACGTGCTGAGGGGAACACGAACCTCCGCAGGAATACAAAATGGCCTGGTAGTTCAGTTGGTTAGAACGCTAGCCTGTCACGCTAGAGGTCGTGGGTTCGAGCCCCATCCAGGTCGCCAGCTGTATTCCACAGCACATGCTGGTATGGCTCAGTCGGTAGAGCACATCCTTGGTAAGGATGAGGTCACCAGTTCGATTCTGGTTACCAGCTCCAAAGTAAATGCCCATTCACAGGAAACTGTGGATGGGCATTTTGGTTTTTCCGGCGCATATTGTTCTTGACGAATCCCCGAATGTGTTGTATAATAAAGATGAATATTTACAAAGGGGGCGCGATGTACATGGGTTACGGAATCATGGTCTGCGGTCTGAACGGAAGCGGAAAAAGCACCGTCGGACGGGCACTTGCAGAGACACTCGGTTATCACTTCATCGACAATGAAGACCTGTTTTTCACGCGAGGTGCACCAGACGAACCGTACACCAATCCGCGTACACGCCAAGAAGCAGAAGCGCTTCTATCAGAAGAAGTACAAAAACATGAAAATTTTGTCTTTGCCGCGGTCAAGGGCGATTACGGTACAGAGATTCCACCGCTTTACCGCCTTGCCATTCTGATTGAGGTACCAAAGGACATCCGCTCACAGCGCATCCGCCAGCGTTCCTATCTGAAATTCGGAGAACGCATGAAACCCGGCGGCGATCTTTACGAATCGGAAGAAGCCTTTTTCCGATTTGCAGAGGTGCGCGAGGAGGATTACGTCCTGCGCTGGGTGCAAACACTTCCCTGTCCCGTCATCCGTATCGACGGAACAAAACCGATTGAGGAAAATATTACATATATCATACAAAAGTTAAGGAGTCTACCATCATGAAATCAAAGCTTCCCTATCGAGAGCTTGCAGGTGTCATCGTCGCATCAGCCCTTCTCTGGCTCGCATCCTATTTCACCCTCCGCTATTCCGGCATCCTGCTCGGCGGCATCGACGAAACCGTAGGCGCAATTTTCGGCAATCTGGAAACTGCCGTTATCCGTCCGGGTGTGCTTGCACTGTTCATCACAGGTGCTGTCTTTCTGATTCTGTATGTCGTGAGCGGCTGCAAAAAATGGGTGTATGCCCTCTCCCCTCTGTTTGTGATCGCAGGCTATCTCGGTGCACTCCTGTTTGCATCGATCAACGGCGTATTGTTTTCCGATATGCTTCGTATCCTCATCGGACTTGCGAAAAACGGTCTGTTTGATTTGCTGTAAAGGAGGCTTCCATCATGAAACGAATCGTATTGTTACTTCTCCTCTGTCTGAGTTTTCTCTGTTTCACCGGATGCGGAGAGGAAGAGGCGCCCCATATCTTTTCCGCGGACGGCGACCGTTGGTCCATCGGATTTTCCTCGATTGCAATTGAGGTTCCCGAAAACCCCGAAACGCCGCTTTACATTGCAGGTTATATGAGCGGTGAGGAATTCACCGACATCCTTGACTACCAATGCGCCAATGCGGTCTGGCTCGGCTGCGGCAACGCTGACGGCAGTGAGAGCAGCGGTATGCTCCTCATCGGCGTAGACTGCGTCGGACTCGGTTCCGATACGGTTGACCGCATCCGCGAAGGACTGTCCGAGTTTGCCGCAGAGACAGGATGCACCTCCATTGCCGTTTATGCAACACATACGCATGCCGGCATTGATACGCTCGGTTTGTGGGGGCCCTACGCGCAGGACGGCAAGAACAAGGAATTTGTTGACAATGTGGTTACCGCCGCCATTGCCGCAGGAAAAGCCGCTTATGAAGACCGCTCCGCAGGTTCCTTGCTTTATAGCGAGACAGAAGCAGAAAACATGCAGTATGACTCCCGTTATCCGCTTGTCTACGATGAAAAGATGCATCAGCTGCGCTTTGTTCCCGATGACAGCGCATACAACGGCATCCGCCTTGTCTTTTTTGCCGCCCATGCAGAATCTCTGCGCGGTGATAACCTCTTCATCAGCCGCGACTTCCCCGGAGTCATGGCGGATATCATCCGTGAAGACTGCGGCGACGATATGCTGTTCATTCCCGGTGCCATCGGAGGTCTGATCATGACACCTGAAATTCGCGATAAAGCGCTGGATGACGGCACGCCCGATTACCACGTTGAAAACTGCCTTATGACAGGTCAGGTTCTCGCCCGTATGCTGCTGTTATTCCCCGAACATCTCGAAATCCCCGTCGCGCCCCACATCGCCTATGCGGAAACCGATTTTGTTGTTCCGCTCGATAATACCGCATTTCTGCTGTATAAGTTCCTCGGAATTCTCCACAATGAAAGCGGGCGCGGTACCGACAGCGAAACAGGCTATTATCTGGCATCTCGCTGTGCCGCCATCCGTTTCGGTGACAGCATCACAGCTGCAATGCTCCCCGGAGAGATCTTCCCCGAGCTTGTCTATGAGGACACCGATTTTGCCATGGCAGGTCCCGGCTATGTGCTGACCGAGGAAACCTTCCCGTCCCTTTCCCGCCTTGCAGCACAGTATGACTGCGGCACGCTGCTCATCGGCGGTCTGTGCAATGATGAACTTGGCTATATTCTGCCGCCGCGCGATTTCATGGTACATCCCGATCTTCCGTATCTTGAAAAGATCGAGGACGAATCGGGCGAAAATCACTATGAAGAAACCAATTCTGCCGGTATCCGCACGGCACAGGTTCTGTTTGCCGCAATGGAAGAGGTCTTCACCGCACTTGCCGAACAGAAATAATCCAACATTTCACATTTCAATACACGGCGGGAGCAAATCTCCCGCCATACGCGCATTTGGGCATTGTCAGCCTGGTTTGACAACGCCGATCTTGTGCACATGATAGGAGAAACGTCCATGACCGACGAAACAAACGAACGGTATACCGAAACCGAATATGAGCAGGACGGCAATGCGATTTTTTACCGCTTTGCGCCGTTCATTCAGGATTTTATTTATCAGAATCACTGGGCTGCATTGCGCGGTGTTCAGCTTGCCGCCGCAAAAACGCTGTTTGATACCGATCATAACCTGCTGATTACCTCGTCGACAGCATCGGGCAAAACGGAAGCCGCGTTTTTTCCGATCTTGTCCCAGCTTTGGGAAAACCCGCCGCAGTCGGTCGGTGTTCTGTATATCGCGCCGCTGAAAAGCTTGATTAACGACCAGTTCTACCGCATGGAAGATCTGCTCGAGGAATCGGGCATTCCCGTGACGCACTGGCACGGCGACGTTGCGGCATCCCACAAAAACAAGCTGCTGCAAAATCCGCAGGGCATCTTACAGATCACGCCCGAGTCGCTGGAATCGATGCTGATGAACCGCTCCAACGACATCATCCGTCTGTTTTCCGATCTGCGCTACGTCATCATCGATGAAATTCACATTCTGACGGGCACCGACCGCGGCAATCAGATCATCTGTCAGCTGTGCCGCATCGGTCGTCTGATCGGTCACCATCCGCGCCGCATCGGACTTTCCGCAACCGTCGGTGATCTGTCCATCGCCGTCAATTGGCTGGGAGCCGGATCGGGACGTGAAACCGATGCTCCCGTCGTCGGCGGACAGAAAAACCGTTGGCGGCTCGGCATGGAGCATTTCTATATTCAGAACGACCACAACGATCAGACCGAGGATTCCGTCAATCATCCCGAAGCGCCCAATCCGCGCGCGATGCTCGATGCGGGCTTTGAGTATATGTACGACTGCGTCAAGGACAGAAAATGTCTGATCTTCTCCAATTCCCGCGAGGAAACGGAATATATCACCGCAACGATGCGGCAGATCGCCGAGCATCGCGGAGAACCCGACATTTTCCTCATCCACCACGGTAACCTGTCCGCATCCATCCGTGAAGAAGCCGAAGCCAAGATGAAGGATGAGGAGACACACGCTGTTACCTGTGCCACGGTCACGCTGGAGCTCGGTATCGACATCGGACGGCTGGAGCGCGTGGTACAGTCCTGCGCCCCGCATACGGTCTCCTCGCTGCTCCAGAGACTCGGACGCTCGGGCAGACGCGGTGCACCGCCGGAGATGATGATGGTCTTCCGCGAGGAAAACCCAACGCCCGAAACGCCGCTTCCCCAGCTGATTCCGTGGGAGCTGATCCGCGGCATTGCGATCGTTCAGCTGTATCTGGAAGATCACTTCATTGAGCCGCCGTCGATCAAGCGCATGCCGTTTTCGCTTCTGTTCCAGCAGACGCTGAGCATTTTAGCATCATCGGGTGAGCTGACACCTGCGGCTCTTGCACAGCGTGTCCTTTCTCTGCCGCCGTTTGCGCATACGTCCAAGGAGGACTACAAGCAACTGATGATCTCGATGATCCGCGGCGAATTTTTAGAAATGACCGAGGAAAAGACGCTGATTGTCGGACTGAAGGGCGAAAAGCTGACCAACAACTTCCGCTTCTACGCTGTATTCAAGGATCAGGACGTCGACTACTCCGTACGCTGTGAGTCGGACGAAATCGGCACAATCACCTCTCCTCCGCCCGTCGGCGACCGTTTTGCGCTGGCAGGGCACGTCTGGGAAGTCGAGGAGTTGGACATCGCACGAAAGCTCGTTTATGTAAGGCAGGTCAAGGGCAAGATGGAAATCTCCTGGCCCGGCGACTACGGCGAGGTCAACACGCGGATTCTGGAAAAGATGCGCGAGGTACTCTGCGGTGACAAGGACTATCCGTATCTGAAACCCAACGCAAAACAGCGGCTCGATGTCGCACGTCACGTCGCACACAACGCCGGTATGGCGCACCATTCACTTCTGTCGCTCGGCGGCATGACATGGTGCCTGTTCCCGTGGCTCGGTACGCGCTCCTTCCGTACGCTGCGCAAGTATATCGTCCGTCACGCAAAGGAATATAAAATCACGAACGTCGAGTTTGAGGGCTGTTACTACATCACCTTCAAAATGGACGACGGTGTCTCCGATTACGCTTTCATCAAGGGACTCAATGACCACATCCGCCGTGAGGGCATCGACCGTCTGGCACTCGTCGGTCAGACCGAAATGCCCGTCTTTGAAAAGTATGACCCGTATATTCCGGGTGAGCTTCTGCGCCACGCGTATGCCGAGGACCGTCTGCGTACCGATGAGGTGGAACGCCGTATGCCCGATATCCTTGAGGAATACGAAGAACCGACAAACGCATAACAGCAGGAAATCCCGCCACACCACCCATCTTTCCGGGCGGCATGGCGGATTTTTGCATAAAAATGAAGATTTTTTGCAGAAAATGCTTGCATGTACCCTTGGGGGATATGCTAAAATCAAGATGAAGCATACATTAGAACGCCAAGAACATGATACGCTCTACAAAAACCTTCCCTTGGGGGGAAGGTGGATTTCGGTGAAAACGCGAAAGCGTTTTTATCGAAAGACGGATGAGGGTTTCGTTGATTGATATACGACCCTCATCCGTCACCTGCGGTGACACCTTCCCCCGGGGGAAGGTT
>JAZTZC010000479.1:0-2143 GCA_045637265.1 Eubacteriales bacterium
ATTACCTTTGCTGCCATTGGTAATGCCTTTTTTGCGTTCAGAGATTTTTCACAATGCTCGACTATAATATTTTCAGAAAAATTTTGTTTTCCGTGAACCTTTTGCCATTCCCGATTGTATATGGTAGTGAAAGGAGGCGCAGAACTTGATCGATCAATATATAAACAAATACGGCAAGCGGCTATACGGATTATGCCGGACGCTCTGCGCCAATGTTCATGACGCAGACGATCTCTATCAGGAAACATGGCTGAAGGTGCTTCGGTACATCGACAGATATGATCCGGAACGTGAATTCGAAGGCTGGCTGACAACGATCTGTGTCAACATCTACCGTAGTTACCGGAAACGGATGCTGAAAAATCCCGTGTGGGATAACTTTATAGCGGCGGAAGATAAAGAGATTGCCATGGAGAACATAGCAGCAGAAGAACCACCGGACTATTCCGAGCTTCATGCCGCGATCAACCGACTGCCCGAAAAGCTGAGAACGACGGTGATCCTTTTCTACTTACACGCACGTGACTGCTGATATGCAACAAAATGCTTCAGAAGTAGTCAGTAATATGATGAAAAATATTATGATAAGGGAGTGATAAATCATGGCAAAAAGAAAAAACGGCGAAGGAAGCATATTCCTTCGCAAGGACGGACGATGGGAAGGCCGTGTAGTTGTCGGCTACAACGATAACGGCTATCCCAAAACAAAAAACGTCTTGGCAGATACCAAGACGAAGTGTGCACAGAAGTTAAAAGTGCTCAAAGAGGAATGCGGTAAGTCAAACGATAAGCTAACAGCAGACATGCCGTTTGGTGACTGGCTTGATTTCTGGTATCAAAATTTCTGCAAGCTTACTGTAAAACCTAAAACACAAGCGTGTTATGAAAACAGAATTTATATACACATAATTCCGAACATCGGCAAAATACCGCTCAACAAGCTTACGCAGAACGATCTGCAGCAGTTTTACGCGGAATTGAAGAAATCCGGACGAAAGCGACTTACCGAAAAATACGGCGAGGGATTGTCCGACCGCATGATGCGCTCATGTCACACCACATGCCGAGCCGCACTCGAAAAGGCAGTTGCCGAGGGACTGATTACATCCAACCCCACAATCGGATGTAAACTTCCGCCGAAGAAATCAAAAGAAATGCAGGTATTAACACAGGCAGAAATCATGCGGTTTCTTATACAAGCGAAAGAAGAAGGATACTATGAGATGTTTCTGCTTGAGCTGACCACCGGAATGCGTCGAGGTGAGATACTTGGGCTTAAGTGGAGCGATCTCAATATGCAGACCGGTGACCTTAACATCTCACGGCAAGTCGTGAAGGTTGAGGGGAAAACCACAGTGTCTACGCTTAAGACGAAATCTTCAATACGCACGATACGGCTTGCGAAGGAAATGGTGGAACTGCTCACAAAGATGAAGGAAACATCCAAAAGCGAGTGGATATTCCCGTCGCCGATGAAAGAAAATGCGCCGAGAGATCCGTCGGCGGTGTACCGTCGGTTTCAGTTAATACTCGAGCGTGCTGACTGCAAGAAGGTGCGCTTCCACGATCTGCGTCACACTTTCGCTACGATGGCGATAGAGAACGGGATGGATGTAAAAACTCTCTCGACTATGATCGGTCACGTCAGCGCGGAAACCACGCTCGACATCTACAGCCATATCACCGATACCATGCAGCAACAAGCGGCGGCAAAGATCGACCGCGAGATTGGCGGTACAAACGCGGAAATTGCGGAAACAAGCGAGAGCAAGGCAAGTGCCGACAAACCGCAAGAAAACGCAACAGAAGCGAAATTTGAGCCTTACACGGGCAAGATCCGCAAGCCCGGCACGGGATGCATAACGATGATAAACGCTCACCTTTATGAGGGGCGGTATTCACCGAAAGTCAACGGTAAGCGGATGGCGAGAAATGTGTACGCCGCCACGCGAGAGGAATGTGAGGAGAAGCTGGCGGAGATGATTCGCGAGATGAAAGCGGAGATCGCGGAGATGAAAAAGGCGGCGAATGCGTGAAAAGAGAAGGACGACCATGCGGTCGCCATTCAACATTTGAGTCAGGGAAAACAAAGAAAATGCGGATTGGCAATCAGACATCAATCCCATAAGTGGTCAACTCTGTG
>JAZTZC010000480.1:0-2910 GCA_045637265.1 Eubacteriales bacterium
TTGCACTTGTCAGCGTACTTTACGGAAACTTCTTATTTTTGCCGCTTCTCCTTGTGTCTGTCATCGGTAGTCTGTTTGTGGATGCCTATATGGAAGCAGCTCAGGCGGCGTTTTACCGTGAAGTATCGGGGACGGGGCTTGCCGGAAGGGAAGTGCCTTATGAGGAGATTGCATGATGCTGAATACCCCATTCGGACAGATCAAAATTTTCGCTGACGGACGAGAGAACGCCTATGAAGCTGTTCCATACGAATGCCCGGTCAAATCCGTCAAACTGCATCCGCTGGCAGGCAGTTACCGCATCACCGTTCCTGCGAGGGCGTATCAGCGCATTCGTTGTGTTCTTGCATGGAACTGCACACCTATCGAAAATACAGGTTCATCGGGCGAACGGTACCGGGATGCGGAATTCATAAGCGGAAGTACCATCCTTACCATCGGTGTGGAGGACGAAAATCCCGCCTTTGACACCGAGCGATACCCGGACGGAATGGGATACATCCTGCGCGAGAGGGTGGAATCCGTGACCTTCGGTGTCGCATGGGCGGATGATTATACAGACGGCGATGTTCGAACATGGCTGGCAGCGGATCCCGGATAAAGGAGATTGTATATGACAAACTTCAACATCACAACAGACAATTTCGCATGGATCACCGGAGCAGCGGACGATCCAGAGGACAAGTGCCTGCACGGTCATGTGACCGTAACCATCGGCGGAAAAACCTTTGAAGCAAACGGCACGGTTTCCGCCACGGCACTGTATCTTTTGAAATCGCTGACGGAGGATCATATTCCGAGTGACTGCGAACTGCAGATGGTGCCGTGCTGTGGACATTTCTACATTGCAAGCAAAGACCTGATGACTGTAACCATCATCGGATGCGATACAGGGCTGGACTGGACGATACGGCATGACGGCAGAACGGTACTGCTGACTGCACCGGACGGGACGGAAGCTGCTGTATCGTATTCGGATTATCTCTATAAGGTCTGTCGCTTTGCCGACAAGGTGGAACGATATTACGACCAGTGTTCTCCCAAAGTGATACGGGACGATGAATTTGATAGAAACGGGTATACCACCTTCTGGAATGAGTGGTACAGACGGTACAACGAAGCGGAGCTGGTCGAATCCATCGCTACAGGCCGTGAGATCGAGCTGCACTGCAGAGATAAACACTATTTTCTGAGCCGGTACAGCGATACCGAGTGGTATTTCTGGTGCGAGGAAACGAAAGAAAAGCAGATGTTTGCGTCGGGAGACGAATTGTACCGAACAGCAACGATTGACGGCAAACTGCTCTGCAAGGAACTGACGAATATACGGATTGATGCGATTTTGTAAAGGAGGCTGCTCATGAAATACTACACAAAAGAATGGCAAAAACGAGTCTCCGATGCGCCGGATAATGCCCGGAAACTTGCTGACGAAGCGAGAACCGGTTACCGTTCAGAGCAAAGCAAGAATCCCGTACCGGCGGAATTTGAGCGAAAGCTGGAATTTCACGATGCGCAGATTACATCCGCTGACATAGATGGAGACGATTTGCACCTGTATTTCGATCATCCCGGCTATAATCCATTTGAACATAACCATATCGTATTCAAAAATGCGAGGATTAAGACAAAAGAACATGAGCTTGTAGGATGCTATTTCATCTACTACGAGATCTATCGCCATTTTCTCGGCTATGAAATGCATATGCTCCTCTGGTATCATGAAAAAAACAGAGGTTTCGATTACGCGGACTTCACTGTGATCTGTGAGGATATCGTGACCGATGCAGTCTCAAGAGAGAAGAAAAAAAGAAAGAAATGAACGAACGCAAAAATTTGCTCACCTCTCGTATCAATGACCTGAAACCCGCCCCTGCCGAGAGCAAGCTGACGGAAACGGTATATTTCGACTACACCGAAAAAGACAACACCCTCTTTCGAAGGAAAAGCAGATGTTTTCCTCCGGCGAGGAACTGTACCGGAATGCGACGATTGACGGCAAACTGCTCTGCGAGGAACTTGTAAATATACGAATTGACAGGATTTTGTGAAAGCATAGGTTCTACATGAAAAATAGCATAAAACTTCCGTATTGGAATCACAATACCGTCTATTATCCGTGGATCAAAAAATATATTCCCGTCAATGCTCATGTTCTGGATGTCGGCTGTGGTGACGGCACACTGTCATACTATCTTTCTGATCGCGCCAAAGAAGTTGATGGTCTGGATTCTTTTGCGCCCGTTATTGAAAAGGCGAAAGTAAAGTATAACGATATTCCAAATCTGCATTTTGTCTGTAATACTTTTGAGGAATATACAGTTACGAAAACATATGATGTAATTATATTTGCAGCATCTCTGCACCATATGGATTTGAAGTCGGCTATATGTAAAGCAAAATCGCTTCTGCGTGATCATGGTATTCTGTTGGTTGTAGGACTAGCATCCCCGTCAGGTATTGCAGACTATCTCGTTGAGTTTCTTAGAATTATTCCAAGTGCTGTAATTTCCCATATTCACCGAATGAAAACATCGGAGGATATCGGTGTTCCTACATCATATAAATTGAACACCATGGATGAGATACGAAGATTAACCATGACGGAACTGCCCGAGGCAAAGACTAGGTATGGACTACACTATCGTTATTTACTCCGATGGTTAAGGAAAGAATACAATGAACGATAAAATTTTCAAGGATCTGGAATCCACCATCACCGGACTGATCGGTGACCTGAACCCCGCTCCTGCCGAGCCTGTCGAAAGTAAACTGACGGAATCTGTTTATTTCGACTACTCCGAAAAAGACAACACCCACTTTCTTGCCTTGCTTACGGATGCACTCAAGAATGCCAAAACATTTGAAATCCACTGCTGGAACGAGGAAAAAGAAGAAATCGCGTTGGCT
>JAZTZC010000481.1:0-11328 GCA_045637265.1 Eubacteriales bacterium
CCCCGATTTCGCGCAGAACACGGCACGGATTTCCGGCAGCGACGACATTGGCGGGCAGATCCTTCGTCACAACGCTTCCCGCACCGACAACCGTATTGTCGCCGATGGTTACACCGGGCAGGACAATGACACCGGCACCAAGCCAGCAGTTGTTACCAATGTGTACGGGGACGTTGTACTGACCGCCCTGCGCACGGAGTTCGGGACAGATCGGATGCCCTGCCGTCGCAATGACACAATTCGGTCCGACCATGGTATTGTCGCCGATATAGATATCGGTATCATCCACAAGCGTCACATTGAAATTGAAATACACATCACGGCCGAGGTGGACATGATGCCCTGCCCAGTTAGCGTGCAGCGGAGGTTCAATATAGGTTCCCTCACCGACCTCTGCAAACATCTGCTTCAGCAGTTCCGTTCGGCGGCCGAATTCCGTGGGACGAGTCAGATTGTATTCATACTGTAATTCCAGACACTGCGCCTGCTTTGCAATCAGCGACTCGTCCGTTGCAAAATACAGCTGTCCTGATCTCATTTTCTCGTAAACTGTCATAAAACATCCTCTTTTCCGATGATTTAACCCATTATAACACGAAATATAATATATGTAAAGAGAATTCTCCGATTTTTGACGATTGAATGAAAATTTTCAAAACCCCTTGATTTTTTCGATAAACTATGGTATAATATCACCTGTGAAAGATGCCGGTGTGTTGGAATTGGTAGACGAGGGGGACTCAAAATCCCCAGCCAGCAATGGTGTGCGGGTTCGAGCCCCGCCACCGGCACCACGAAAAACCTCGGATACATTCCGGGGTTTTTGTTTTTATTCCGTATTCTATTTTAAGGAGTGTTTAATATTGAGGCGCATCATAATCGGCACCCTGCTTTGCCTGCTTTTTGCACTGTGTCTGCTCGGATGTAATTCAGGCGGCAACAGCATCATCGGCACCTGGAAAATCACAGAGTGTACCGTCGACGGTGAACCGCTGGTCGACATGAACGACTGTTATTTTTATTTCTATGAAGATAACACCGGCAAAAAGGTCATTCTCGACGAGCTGCAGTTTACTTATGAATATTCCTATGACGGTGTCACCTGTGTTCTGTACAACATTACCTATGATGACGGTACCGTAGAGGCTGGAAGCTACTCGGAAATGCAGGTCAAGGGTGACACCATGACCATTACCGCCAATGAAAGCGGCGTCACCGAGGTCGTCACGCTGAAGCGACAGAAGAATTCTTAATTATAAACACAATTTAGTTTCATTCAAACAGGAGAACCCACGATGAAGATCGATTTTTCGCGCGGCGCATGGAACACAAACGAGGTAATATACGCCTATACTTACCGCTTCCCCGGCACGCCTGAATTTCACCAGACCGATGACTGCGTAGAAAACCGTCAGACGACGGAGGAAACCTACGGCTGTGACTGGGAAAATATTTCCCTGCTCTCCCGAAAATCCTATAAAGCAGGAACGCGAATCGCCGTTCGCTGTGCGTTCTTCGATCTCGGCGCACCGCTGATTACAATCGCCGACCGTATCTATGACGAAAACGGTGAGAACAAATACGGTGACTACATCGAAGTCGTCCTTTATAAAAACGGAATCAACATCTGGCGAATGCAGATGGATGAATCCAAAAAAGTCACTTGGAAAAAGATGCTCGGCGTCGAATTTCCCGTATCCGAGGGCGATATCCACACCCTTGCAGTCGATATGACAAAGGACGGTCTCCGCATCGAAGCCGATGAACACCGCATGTTCTGGCGCTGTGAGGATCTGTACGAATCCTTCCATCTCGGCATTGATGCCTGTGAGGGGCTGAACCGATTCTATTCGATGGAAATTACGCAGCTGTAAACCAAGCCTTCCTATCCAACGGATTGCCGCAGACCTCCTGCCGCAGTCCGTTTTTATTTTCTTCATCTGATTGCTCTGAACGACGCGATGATGAAAATTTTACGAAATTTCGGAAAACATCTTGCAAACCAGCGTAATTTATGGTAAGATGATACTTGAAAAACTCCGTTATCTGAAAGGAAAACCAATATGAGAGGTCACGACTACATCAAAACCGTCACCGAAACGATTGACCGTGCATGGAATACCCAGCAGGATCAGCTGACTGCAACAAAAGCATTGATCGCACAGGCGATTGAAGCGAAAAAGAACGTGTTCGTGTTCGGCTGTTCTCACGCGGGCATTCTCGCCGAAGAGGTCTTCTACCGCACCGGCGGACTTGCTGTCATCAACCCGATCTTCTTCCCCGGGTTCATGCTCAATACCCGCCCGATCACAATGACAAGCTCGCTGGAACGTGTTCCCGGTCTTGGCAAGATCATTCTCAAGCAGAACCACGTCGGCGAAGGTGATGTCCTGCTTCTGCATTCCGTCTCCGGCAGAAACACCGTTCCCGTTGAAATGGCAATCGAAGCAAGGGAAATGGGCGTTCACACCGTTTGCATCACCAATCTCGAATATTCCAAATCTGTCACCTCCCGTCATCCGTCGGGCAAGAACCTGTATGAGGTCTGTGACATCGTCATCGACAATTGCGGTGTTACCGGCGATGCGGCTGTCAAACTGGACGGTCTGGAAGAAAAGATCGGTCCGACCTCCACGACTGTCGGTACCGCAATTCTCAATGCCATCGTCATCGAAGCGGTTGAGCAGATGATCGCCGACGGCATCGTTCCGCCCGTCTTCATGAGCGCAAACATCGACGGCGGCGACGCACACAACGCCCGTATTTTCGAGGAATACAAGGACAACATTTTCTATATGTAATGGTGGGAGGATTTCCCAATGACCGCAAAATCCAAACTGAATATCGCGCTGGATGCGGGCGGTACCAAGGTTATCGCCTTGTTGTATGACGAGAATTTCCGCATGGTCTCCTCGCACAGAACCGGCAGTCTTCGTTCCAATACCACCTCTGCGGAGCTGGTTGCAAGCAACATCGACAGCTTGATTCGCGAAATGGACATTCAAGGCCGCACCATCGGTGCCATCACGGGCATCGGAGACGGCGGACTCGTCTCACGTATCAAGGAGTTATGTGATGTGGAAACCGTTGCGACATGCGGCGAAATGGAGCTTGGCATGAATGCGGCAGAACTGTTCGGCGACGGCATCCTGTCCCTCTCCGGTACCGGTGCAACCATGTTTGCCCGTTATAACGGCAGACATTACGGAACGGGCGGCTACGGTGCCGCTGTCTCCGATGCTGGCTCCGGCTACTGGATCGGACGCGCTGCCTTCAATGCTGCCATCGAGGACGATGAAGGTCGCGGTGTCCGCACGATTCTGACCGATCTGCTTGCCGAAAAGCTCGGCGGAAGCCGTAACAATTTCGGACACGCCATCTTTGCCATTTACAGCAAAACCGATATTTCACCGACTGCATACGTCGCATCCTGTACGCCGCTCGTATCACAGGCGGCAATGGCAGGCGATACGGCCGCCATGCGGATTCTGGAACGCGCGGGCTATCTGATTGGCGCTCAGACCGTCTCTATGGTCCGTAAAAACAAATTACCGACGACCCTGCCCATCACCATTTCCGGCAGCGTGTGGCGTTCTCATCCGCTTCTGTTCGATTCCTACCGCGATACCCTGTCCAAGGCCGGTATGGAAGGCAATCTCCACATTCCCGCGTTTGAACCGATCGTCGGTGCTGTCATCGGTCACGCACACCGCGCAGGTGTCCGTTTTGACGATGCCTTTCGCGCACAGTTTGCCGAGGATTACAAAAAGCACGCGTTTGAAGTTTCCTCGGATTTACAGCACCGCCCCAACCCGCAGAAAATCATTCCCACAGTCGCGGCTGACGCTCCGACCGACCCGATGGCATCGGGAATGATCATCGATTTATAAATTCTTTATCCAAAAAGGAGAACATTCTTATGGCACTCATGCACCGTTATCAGAAAGCCGTCGACGACCTGTTCGCAAAGGTTCGCGACACTCAGACCGAAACCATCCTCAAGGCAGGCAACCTGATCGCTGACGCTGTCGCAAACGGCGGCAAGGTTTACTTAAATGACATCTGCCACTCCATCGAAATGGACTTGATGTACCGCGGCGGTGGTCCGATCTTCTACAAGAAATTCAAGAAGGAAGAACATATGGAATCGCTGAAAGCAGGCGACGTGCTTGTCGTTTCTTCTGTATCCGGCAGAACCGCGCACGTTGTTGACCTCGCATGGGAAGCAATGGAAAAGGGCGTCAACGTCATCGCGTTCACATCGATGGAATATGCGCGTCAGGTCGATCCCGTTCATCCTTCCGGCAAGAAGCTGTATGAATTTGTCACCCTCGCTGTTGACAACTGCGCACCTGCTGCTGAAGCAATGCTCGAGGTCGAAGGTATCGAAGCACGCTTTGCAGCCGCTTCCGGCATCGCGTCCGACTACATCATCTGGAATATCACGTCTGTTGTCGTTGAAAAGATGCTCGAAAAAGGTCTGACCCCCGGTATTCTTAAGACCGCAAACTTCCCTGGCGGCAACGACTACAACAAGCAGATCGTCGAACCGCACTACGACGAATTCGGATGGTAATACCAGCATCGACCGATTTCACAGGTACTGTCTTTGTGGCAGTGCCTGTTTTTTTGTCAATAATCCTTGACGAAAGCCAAAATATTCGATATAATAATTACAGATAAAAAATCAGGAAAGGATCAGCCCATGAAAACATTCAAAAAACAATTACTCCTCGGAATCACAGCGGCAGCCATGCTGTTCTCTGTCGCCTGCAATGAAGATACCGCGGATTCCGCTGAAACGACAGGTACATCCTCTGACACAACTGCAGCTCCCATCGTCATCGAACCCAAAGAACCGATATCGCGCGGCGAAGCATATACGCTGGTTGACGTTTCCGCCTATTCCGGCTACAAGGAAGGCATTGCATCCGGATGGCGGATGGACAACCGCGGCGGTGTACCGATGACCTCAATCGAAGGAGGATACGGCTCCCTCACCGATATATCGGAGGATGCCGGTACTGCACTCATCCGCGAGTTCAATACCACGGACGAGGGCTTGCTCGTTTTTGAAACATCCGCAAAAGTTTCCGGCAACGGATTTTCATTGGAGCTGCACAACGATGAGAATCAGCCGATTTACCGTCTGTTTACCGATGACGGCTGGAAGCTTGCAGGCTCGGATGCGGCTATCGCAAACATGACCGAGGCAAACAACACCTTCCGCATCATTGTTGATCTTGACAATCACAGCGCCCAGACCTTCATCAACGAAACAGACTGCGGTGTATCGCCCCTGCTCTGTCAAAATGACGACGCCAATCTTCAATCCTTCCACTTTGCGACGGATAACGAAAGCCTGGCAACTGCTGCAATGGGCGCACTTCGTGTGACTGCCAATTACGCTGTCAACGATCGGTTTTCCTTCTACCCGGATGGTGCGCTGACACGTGGCTGGAACGGCGAAGGTGCGAAAATCTCGGAGAATATGCTCTCTGTCAGCCGCGGTTCCGCATCAAAATCCTTTGAAGCACGCGGCGGTACTGTCATCGCCGAAACGGAATTTCTACTGTCAAGCGGTCAACCGATTTCCTATGCCCTTGGCTGCGGCGATGTCCCAATTGTGACATTTTCGTCCGATGATACGACATTCTATTCCAATGGTACACCCATCTACGAAAACTATGTGAAAGATCTGTGGTACCGCATCCGTCTGGAAGCCGATACCGCATCGGACAGTGCAAAAATTCGGCTCAACGGACGCATTGTCGGTGAGGTTCCGTTTACCGCGACGACCGATTACCTCGATACCGTCTCTGTCACAAACGACAGCAGTGCCGCGGTATCCTTTGACGGCATCCGCGTCTTTGAAAAGATTACGCATGACGATTATGTTCCCGCTCCCGTGCATCCCGCAGGGGAGGACGACTTCACCATCGGTATGAATATCTGCTCACTGTGGCGAGAGGGTACGCACTATGGTTGGAGCACCATTTCCGCTTACCCGGATGCAGAACCGGTTCTCGGCTATTACGATGAAGGTTCCCCGGAAAGTGCCGACTGGGAAATCAAATACATGGTCGAACACGGCATCGATTTTCAGGCTTTCTGCTGGTATGCCGCAGTTTCTGACGGTCCGATGCGTGCAAACGCGCTTTCCACGCACCTGCATGACGGCTACATGAATGCCGAATACAGTGATGAAATGAACTACTGTCTGATCTGGGAGGCATCCAACGGTCACAGACCACAGGACATCCATGCATGGAAAACCTCCTTTGTCCCGTATTTCATCGAGCATTATTTCAAAGATTCCCGTTACATGACCATCGACAATCAACTCGTTCTCTGTATTTTCGGAACATCGGAGCTGCGCGATGCGCTCGGCAGCACCAATGCTGTCAAGGAAATGCTTGACTATCTGGAAGAAGAAGTCAAAAAGCTCGGCTTTGACGGCATGATCTATCTTGCATGCGGCAGTTCGTCCGATGATATGGTCGAAATGGGATTTGACGGCAGCTATGCTTACAACTGGGGCACCTCCGGCTATGATGTCGAGGTCAACAAAAACAGAATCCTTTCCAGTGCTGCGTCCGCATCCATGTACACGGTTCCGACCATCAGTGTTGGCTTCAACTCCATTCCGTGGCACGGGATCCGCTACCCGATGATGACGCCCTCTGATTTTGAAGCCGCACATCTCTGGGTACGCGATGAATATCTGCCTGCTTATGCCGAAAAAGGCACCTGGCAGGAAAAGTTCTTAATGTTGTCCACATGGAACGAATACGGTGAAGGTACCTATATCATGCCGTCAGCCGGAAACGGCGGTTTCGGATACCTTGATGCTCTGCGTACCGTTTATACCGAGGAGAACGCAGATCCCGCACTGAATACTGTTCCGACCGCAGAACAGAAGGAACGTATCACGCACATGTTCCCGCAGTATCGGAGACTTCTGCGCAAAACAGGCTATACCGATGAAATGCCGTCCATCAACGATCTGGAAACCGTTGAAGAAATCACCTATACCTCAAAGAAAGGGCTGAACATTTACAGCATCGGCAATGTCGTCGCCGATGAAAACGGCTTATCCGGCTATGCGGACGGCGATGCACTCATCACCAGAAGCAATCTCCGTATCAACGCCGCAGAAACACCGTATCTTGCCATCACCATCGAAGCTCACAAGGGTACCTCAATCGATCTGTATTTTATTACAGACAAAGATTCCGGCTGGTCGCAGTCCATGCATAAGGGCTTCCCTGCGACAACGGAAGGTCTGGAGACCTATCTGATCGATATGTCCACAGTCAACACCTGGACCGATACTGTCACCGCACTGCGTATCGATCCCGGACAGACCGAGCAGGGTGCCGGAGATCCTGAACGCGATGCATTCCGTCTCGTATCTGCAGTCTTTCTGAAAAAATCCGAGGACAATCCCAAGCAGCTGATCATCAACGACCAGCAATTCGAAATGCAGCTTCCTGCAGAAACCACAGCTGACGGTACGATTCTCATTCCCTTTGATCCCAAGCTCGCGCTCGATTATCGTCTCAATGCGTTTTATACATGGGATGGTGTGCCCGGTACCGTACAGAAGCTGACCTTGTCCTTTATTGACCATACCCTCATCTATACCGTCGGTGCAGACACCTATCTTCACAACGGCACAGAAAAGCCGCTTGGATATACCATGTACTTACAGGACGGTCTGCCAATGATCTCCCCGAAACAGCTTTGTGCCGATGTCGGATACAAATATACATTGACGGGCAGTATTCCTACCATTACCACCGATCAGATCAGTTATTTCAGCAGCAGCGCAGACCGTATCCCCGGTCAGTGGGAGTTCAATCTGGTCGGCGATACGGAAAACTGGAGTTCCCATCAAATGGGTCTGCAGGTGATCGGAGGAACGATGAAGATGACAACGACCGTAGAAACCGGTGACCCGATTCTGTCGTATTCCGAAGAGCTCAATCTTCGTGCCGAGGATTACAGCACATTTGAAATCCGCTGCCGCTACAAGCACGAGGGTGGGTTCGGTCAAAGCCTCTGCGTCTACTTCACAACAAACAAGGACGGCAATATGAGCGAAGCCATGACCATCCGCGCAGCCCTCGATTCCGATGATTCGATGGGTGAATGGGAAGTATATTCGGTTGACCTGACATCCATTCCCACATGGGACGGTCTGATTCAGCAAATCCGTTTTGACCCGTTCAACTGCATGGGTGAAATGGAAATCGATTATATACGCTTTATCCCGGCGGAATAACAGGAGTGACATCATGAATCTGATCAAACGAAATGCCGAAATGAAAGCTTTTTTCGATCGCAAGACCGAGGGCTATGACGACGTTCATCTTGCGTTGATGAACGACAAGATTGCGATCACAACGGCACTCCCCGCCGATATCTGCACCGTACTCGACCTCGGTGCAGGTACGGGGCTGGAGCTGATTCCGTTGTTCGAAAAATTCCCCGATGTCCGCGTCACCGCCGTTGATCTTTCGGAATCGATGCTCGGTGTTCTGAAAACACGTCCGTTTGCTGATCGCGTAACATGCATTGCAGGAGACTTTTTCAACACGGACTTCGGCGACCATTACGATGCTGTCATTTCCTCCGCTGCCCTGCACCACTTTGATCCCGACAACAAGCGGATGCTGTATCGACGTATCTTTGCGGCACTCCGCCCGGGCGGTATCTATCTCAACAGCGACCGTTTCTATGAAAACATTGAGGATCAGGAAATCGATCTGCGCGACTATGCGGAAGATCCCAACCGATGGCCGCACATGGATACACCGCTTGCGATGAGCGTTGAGCGACAGCTCCTGGAATCGGTCGGATTTACCGATATCACCTTTGAAGCGCTGGACGGACGGTATTGGCTGAACTGTGCGAAAAAAGCATAATATCCACCATTACAAAAGGCATGGTAAATTCCGTGCCTTTTTCACTTTTCTGTAAATTCCTGTCAATACGGATTGCAATCGCGGAAAATATATGTTATAATAAACCAAAATAACATTGCATGTAAGGAACTGGCAATAAATGGACAAAACAAAGAAATTCGAAATCACTTCCATGGCACTGCACATCATGGCAATGCTGTTTATGCTGTGCGACCATCTCTGGGGTACCATCGTCCCGGGTAACGACTGGCTGACCTGTATCGGTCGTCTGGCGTTTCCGATTTACGCATTTATGCTCACGGAAGGCTATTTCCGTACAAAAAATCTGAAAAACTATGTCTGCAGATTACTGCTGTTTGCCGTTCTGTCCGAGATTCCGTTCAACCTCGCGATGGGAAGCAGCATCTTCTATCCGATCCATCAGAATGTATTATGGAGCTTTCTGATCGCCATCGGACTGATCCGACTGAATGAAAAAGCAAGAAAAACAGGTAAGCTCTGGATTCGGATCGCCGTTGGATGCGCAACTGTCATCATCGGCTATCTCGGCGGTCTGCTTACCATGGTCGACTTTTACCACGCAGGTATTCTGACCGTTCTGGTATTCTACTTCTTCAGACAGCGAAAATGGTGGAGTTATCCTGCCCAGCTGATTTGTCTGTGGTATATCAACGTAGAAATGCTTGGCGGATTTTCCTATGAGATCCCCATCGGCGGTGAAACCTATTTCTTATCCCGACAGGGTCTGGCTCTTCTGGCGCTGATCCCGATATGGCTGTACCGCGGAAAACAAGGCTATCACAGCAAGCTGCTGCAATATACCTATTACGCTTTCTATCCGCTTCATCTGCTGATTCTGGGTATCATAAAGCTGCTGTAAACGCCGGTATTTATCATCTACCCTACCGAAAGGAACCATCCCATATTTTCCAAAGAAAGGAAAGCTTTCATAAACGAAAGCCCTGGTATTTCATATGAATAACCAACACGATTTTCTCATTGAAAAAGAAGAAATGTGGGCAAAGATGCTCATGGAAGTGCTGCGGGAGCATGAAATTCCGTATGCTGCACAACCGATATACGGTGCCGGACTGACCATTCGTGCAGGCATGCAGGAGCGGCTGATCGTCTGTGTACCCGCCGAATATGCAGAGCAGGCAAAAGCAATCGCGGATGCACTGTTCTCCGAGGAAGACACGGTAGAAAATACAGACGAGAACTGATCGCGGAGGCAGACCATAGGAAAAACCATCAGTATTTCCCTTTTGTGTTATGCCGGAATGAGATGCAGCTGTTAAAAGTACAGGATATCAATCATGAAGATAAAAACATGTATCAAAGAACCCTTCTTTGTCATCGGCAAAGAAGGCTCGACAGACGACGGACTGGGCTTTATCCAAACGCTATGGGCAGATGCCAACGGACATTTTGAGGAAGTACAGCACATAGCCAAACGCGATGAAAATGGAAATCTTGTCGGCATCTGGGGACTCATGTCCGATTTTTCCCGTTCGTTTCAGCCATGGGAGGACAATTTCAGCCGTGGATTATATCTTGCCGGTGTGGAGTGCATCGATGATGCCAAAGCTCCCGATGGCTGGACAAAATGGACAGTTCCCGGATATGAATATCTCTGTGCGGAATGTACAGACAACAATACTTTTTCTGCGGTACTGGATTACATGAAGCAAAACGGTATCCCATTGGTCGGTGCCGTTCATGACTTTACATGTCCTGCAAACGGCAAGCAATATCTGTATTTTCCGATCAGGAAGACTTGATAAAACTGTCATAGCAAAGGAGCTGATCTAATATGAAACAGAATTTACAATGTCTGCGCTGTGGGTGCGAAATCAATCACATCAAAAAGCAAAAATTACAGCTTGGACAGACCGACTGGATTTTCGGTGATCTTCCCAATCTGTTTGCAGGTGCAATGGAAGTCGATATTTACAGCTGTCCCGACTGCGGAAAACTGGAGTTCTTTTTAGCCGATGCCGCAGAGGAAGGTTTACCGCAAAAGCGGTGTCCCAAGTGCGGAAAACAGCACGATTTTGACTATCCGAAATGTCCATTTTGTAAATACGATTATCACTGATTTATAAAACAGCGAAGGAGCCGCCGCAAGTTTTTGCAGCAGCTCCTCTTTTTATATCAGCCGTATTGCGCTTCTCGGAGAGGCTTGTCCCAATTGATCATACCATTCAGCGAGGAAGCAAGTTCATTTGCCGTCGATTGTACCTGCGCCAGATACGTCTCGTCACGTTTTTTGGAACGCCGTCCTTTGGTGTTCGTCAGTTCTTTTACCGCGCAGGCATCATAACTGACCGCATAGTCCTCATCGTCTCTATGCGGGAAAAATGTGACACCGACTTAAGTCGGGGGCCAAGCGGGCTTA
>JAZTZC010000482.1:0-14061 GCA_045637265.1 Eubacteriales bacterium
GTACATCGTCTTGTTGAAGTAAACAACGTGCGTGTTCAGGAACGCGGAAATAAAATAGTCACCGACGAGGAAGAAACGGGTATTATGACCGATGGCAAGCTCATCCATGTAGCGGTTGTTCCACCACGGTTTGGAGAAGTCAATATGTTCAAGGTCATAACAGTTGATAAAGCCGCCGTTCGCAAGCAGGGTCGTGATACCGTACTGCTGACCGGTATAAAGGTCATAGGTCGTATCGCCTGCCATGATAAGCTTGGACAGGATGCCGGCGATGGTATCCCAGTTTGCAGTTTCGTCAAAGAAATACTCAAGCTTGATGTTCAGGCGTTCTTCGACGGCGCGGTTGCGGTCAATGACAGCGTCATCAACGATGTCACCGGTGGATTCTTCCGGTCCCTGGAAAAATTCCTTGAAGCTTGCGACATAAATTGTGAACTGACGACCGTCGAAGTTCAGATCATCGGGCAGGGAGTCTGCGACATAATCGATACCGGCTTCGGTGATCGCTTCTGTCACAGCGGCGGTATCCGCGGTGTTGGATTCGGACGGCTTTGGAGTATCTGCGTCGGAGCCGCAGGCAATCAGGGCAGAGCCGGTCATCAGCAGGGCGAGCAGACCGGATACGGTACGAAACAAAGATTTACGTGTGTTCATAATCGATCTCCTTTGAAAAATTTGGTTGTACCATCGGCACAGATGGTATCATTTGTTCACATTATAACACAAAAACCCGGAATTGTAAAGCACAAATTCTGGGTATTTATATAAATATGCATCAGAATTTTGCGAAGAACCAGCCGCCGGACGGGATTGTCACATGATACATGTCGGCATCTCCCATGACGGCGTTGCCGTTGCCGTCGAGCTGACAGAGTGTCTTGCCGCCGGAGAGTGTCAGACCGACACAGATATCGCCTTCGGGTAGGAGCTGTTCTCCGTTGGCAACGGAACGCGAAACGCCGCTGTTGTTCATGAGCAGGACATACTGCTCGCCTGTTGCGCGGTTTTTCGTGATCTGCATGGATGCGCCGCCATGGAGTCGGATGGGAAGCAGTTCATGAATCATCATGCGGGCATCGCGCGGCGTTTCGATAGAGCGCTTGTGTGCCGCTGCAAACGAAGGATTGCCGGTACAGTCGACGAGGATCGGATATTGACCGACCGTCGGGCTGTCCTCGTGGATGATATCGATGGCATCCGGCGTCATATAGTTGCGCAGATTCGACGGTTCCGTTCCGCACATCGGCGCGGAATCGACAAGCAGATGTTTGATCGCATCGACGACGAGTGCCAGTTTTTCGGCAAATTCACCCTCGACAGGATAGCCGAGATAGGTGTTCGGTGAAAGAGCCATGTCAAGCACGGGCATGTCTTTTGGCAGAACGATGGCGACGGGAATGATCGGCTCACCGATATCGGGATAGCGGTCAACAAAATTGAGAAAGTCCTTTTTGATCTGCCCGTAGGGTGTCAGCTCAAAATTTTCCCAATCATAGAAGGTGTTGCACATGCCCCATTCCTCTGCCATGAATGATGCACCTGCCATATAGGAATACAGATGCATACGCCATTGCAGAGATCGGGAGGAACCGCCGTTGCCGCCTGCCGTGTGGTACGGGAAATCTTCGTTTCCGATCCCCCATTCGTTCAGTCCGTCTCGCTGATAACAGCAAGCGGAGAACGGATTTCCGCCCCACGGCTCATAGTACGTACCAAACGGAATACCGGCAGCACGTGCCATGCCGCGCGCATAAGCTACCTGAATCCGTGTGTTCGGTGTTTGCGCACCGATCTCGGGCATCAGGCGTTTTGCGCCGTTTTCCACTTCCATTTTCTGTGCCTGGAAAAAGCTGTCACAGGGAAGCAGATCGCCGTTCACATACGCCTGACGCTTGGCAAACAGATTTTGCATCATGGATAGATATTCGCCATAGGTCTTCGGGATTCCGCCAAGCGCGGCGTATTCCCGGACATTCATGGCTTCCACAAAGGTGTGTTCATACGGGAACGCGCGGCGGATGGTCGCCTCAATGGCTTCTGCCGTCCATTCGGGGCAGTTGTTGGAGGTGATCTTGTTGAAGTCGGATTTGATGTTGGAACCCCATTCATGCATCTGGAAGCCCCAGAATTTGTCGCCGAGCATGGTGCGGTAGGTGTTCACCAGTTCCATGTCGTAGGGATACTCCTCAAGGAAGCATCCGCCCTGCAGACGGTCAATGTAGAGAGGGCAGTTGTGCTCTTTGACGTAGTTGTAAAGGTCGCCGCCGACTGCGGCAAGATTGTTGAATTTCAGGGATTCATCGATGTCCAGAGACTGCGAAAAGCGAATACCGTCGCCGGGACGGATCAGACCTGCGCGGATCTGTGCATCCCAGGTCTGGGGCATGTAGCAGTGAAGATAGGTAAACATTGGCGACTCCTTTCTGATGACACATTACAGCGCAAATGCGCGGATATGACCGCAGAAATCGGCACAGATGACGGTATCCTTGTGCTGTACGGGAGCGACATAGCACGGTGCGCCGAGGGAGATGGCGCGAAGCTCTTCTGTCGTTTCGGTATTGCAGATGTGCAGATAACCGTCGGGCGAGGTGAAGAGGATGCTGTCGCCGACAAAGATCGGTTCAGATTCGCACTCGTGGCTGTCGTGCCGCTGATACGGTGACATCGGACAGATGGTTGGTCCGACGGCATAGGTACGGATGGTTTCAAAGGTTTGCAGATCGGATGCAAGCATACCGCGGTCTGCGGTTGCGGTATAAAGCGCGCCGTTATGCACGACACTCTGCATGGAAGTGTTGAAGCAGACGGTATCGTCCGGGGAGAACTGTTTTTCAATATGACCGTCAGTCAGAGACAGACGGAACAGGTTGTTCTTGGCATGCAGATAGATGCTTTCTCCGACGACAAGCGGCGTACCCGTGAAATACCGCGGCTCGGAGGTGCGCCACAGCGTTTCGCCCGTTTCTGCGTCAAGTGCATAGATATGACGCCACTGACGGCAGGCAAGAAGAATGGAACGTCCGTCTTTATCATGTGCGAGGATAAAGCGAGAGGGGCAGTCCTCAGAGGAAATACTGCGCTCGCCGATCCACAGAATGGAGCCGTCTGCCTGGGACATGGTGACAACCTTTCTACCCGCACCGCAGAAGACCTTGCCTTCTGCCGCGAGAACGCCATTCTCCGCGTGGTGTCCCCAGTTGACGGGTGCGAGCGACTTCCATACAAGTGCACCGGTGTCAGCATTCAGCGCGTAGACCCAGCCAAAGGTGTCCTGCGCAAAAATGACGCCGCCATCGATAGAGGGAACATTTTTGAGACCTGCGATGGTCTTGTACGACCAGAGAACTTCGCCGTTTTCGGGATTCAGACAGTAAAGTCCCGCATCGAAGGGAATCTCGTCACAGCAGGCTGCAATATACAGCTTGCCGTCTTTCAAAATCGGTGTTGCGTACATGACGTGACCCGATACGACCGTTTCCCACAGCGCGTTGTCGGCGGGAGCGGCTTTGGACAGATCGTTGTAATGCAGCTTTGTTTTCAGCGTATGATCGCTGTAGATTTCGATGGAACGAATGGCAGTCGGGGAGGAGTCAATGCCGCCGCAGTCGGGACGGGAGGTGCAGATGTTGTAGTATCCGCCAAGATCCGTTACCCAGTTGATGTGATAATGACCAAAGACCCATGCAAGCAGACCGTAATCGCGCAGGTCGAAGGTGACATCATCAAGCTCATAGACAAAGGTATCTTCGTACAGGGAATGTGTGTGGCAGAACATGACAAGCGACTTTTCGGGATCCTTTGCCTGCATATCGTTGTAGATCCAGCGGTTGATCTCATCCTGTGTATACGCGCTCGGTGCGTCGCCGCCGCGCATCGGGAGAACGATGTAGTGCGTGTTGCCCTGGTCGAAGGAATACCATGACGGTCCATAATATTTTTCAAAGGTATAATCACCGTACCGATCATCTACATAGTCATGGTTACCCATGCAATAACGGACGGGAATGCCGAGAACCTCATAATTCATCGCGCGGTAATGGGACTCCAGACCCTCGCGGCGGCAGATGTCGCCTGTCTGGATCAGGAATGCGGCGGGATTTGCGGCGATCTGCTTTTTCACAAACGGAAGCCAAATGTCAGCCTCCTCGACGCAGTCGATTTCTGTGTCACTGATCTGGAAGAAACGGTGATCGGGTGCGGCTTCTGCCGGGGTGATGTAAAATTCATAGTCACCCTCATGTCCCTCAATGTGGAAGTACCAGTCGTCGTGTGCCTTTGTCAGGCATTGGACGGAGATGATGTGCGCTTTTTGCCAGCCGGGAAGCGTGAATGCGCCATTTTTATCGGTGAAAACGATGTTCAGACCGTCGCTGACGCGCATGCCGGGAATGGGCTGACCTGTTGTTTGATTGTATACGTGTCCGGAATACATTTGTTTCTCCTTTTTATCAGCTCAGGTCTTCCAGTGCTGTCATGAATTTTACAAGCTGTGCATCGATATTGGACTTCATCTTTTCGGTTTTGGAAGCAATATCGGTTTTGGATGTCTGCAATACGGTGCTGACGTACTTGTTTTTCGTATCTGCCGACCAGATGCCGGTACCGAGGTCGTATGCCGAGGTGTCAAACACGAGCTGCAGCATTTCCTCGGAATCTTCGTTGCGTGCGACCTTGCCCATGATCAGAACATCGATATATGCGGGGATTGATTCGTAATAGGAATAGTAGGCAAATGCATCAAGCAGTGTTCCGATCTTGTTCAGATCCGTTTCATCGAGCATACGCGGCAGAATCGACTGCGCACCGCCTTCAACGAGGGAGTAATACTGTTCTTGCTTGGTATCGAACTTTGGCGGCGGAACAAAGCCGAGATCAAATTCCAGTCCGTGCATTTTTGCGGCTTCTCCGACATATGCGGCGCAGAACATTGCACGTCCGTCGGTGAAGACGGTGTCGACATCGACGTTGATATCTGCGATTTTATCATTGAAGATATCTTTATTTTCCAGATCGTGTTCGACAAACCTTGCCATGACAGACTGTGCATACTCATTACCGTCAATGGCAAAATACAGTGTACCGTCCTTGTCGCGGTCGATGTACTGTACACCGGATCCCATCAGCAGTGCGCTGTAGTGGCGGGTTGGCGTGCCGTTGATACCAAAACGGTCGTCTTGGGGCTTGATCTGACCGTCACCGTTGAGATCAGATACCGCCATTTCACCGAGACGGTACATCTCGTCGACTGTCCATGTGCCTGCGCGCACCATTTCGTAAATGTCATCATCCACATCCAGTTCTGCCATCATCTTGTTGTTGAAGACATAAACATGGCGTGTGGAGTAATTATACAGCGAATATGCGCCGGATACTGCCGCCTGAATTCCGCCGAAGTTGTATTCTTTGGTTGCCGCGTTGTCCCACCACGGGTTGGACAGATCGAGATTTTTGATTTCATCCCACGACATCAGGCAGTCACGGAGCAGAATGGTCGAAACATAGGCATCAAATATCATTGCTGTATCAAAATATTTGTCGCCGGCGGCAACGGCATTGGCGATCTTATCGATCATCAGTGTGCGATCTTCCGGCAGTTCGACAATGGCGCAGTTGTATAATTCTTCCACGGTACGTTCACGATTGAACAGGGCATCGTTGAGGATATCACCGTCTGCTTCGTCAACGAGGATGGTCGTGGTTGCCCAGTTGAAGGTTTCCGGTGTGGGATTCAAAATACGCAGCTCTGCGCCGTTCATATCGGTGACAGCAGGCGCGGGAAGTCTGCCGTCATCTACGATTTCCGATGCAATTTCGGTTTGAACGGTTTCGGGTGCATCCGTGACAGCGGGGGTGCTTGCAGTATCGCCGCAGGACATCAGGAGCGATGCAAGCATCAGGACGATAGCAGACGAGGAAAGAAATGATTGTTTCATGATAATTAAACCCCTTATAATAATTACTTTGCTGTGATTTCGGTTTCAATAATACCGTTTTCCGAATGGATGCGATTGACGGAATGGAGTGTGCCTTTGTTCATCTGAAGCTGATAGGAGGTGCAGTTATAGGTGAGGGAAAGGTCTTTTTCTGTCAGTGCATCTACCGTCGGCAGATGATCGTCAGAACCGCGGCGCAGATCGAGAGAGAAATCCTTGGGACCTTCGATGCGGATGCGGTTATCGGTTATGGTGACGGTGATCGGCGCATAGGTCAGACGCATACTGCCGCCGCCAAGGTCTTCAAACTGCATGGTGTCACATGCGATTTCTTTTCCGTCGGCATCGACAAAATAGCCGCCTGCCAGAATGCCGTGTCCGGTGTGTCGGTTGCCGTCAATGAGCGGAAGTGTCTCGTATACCGCTTCATTGCTCTCGCATACGGTATTTTCAAACGGGTCAGGGTGTTTCTCACAGAAGACATGCAGGTCGCGGATACGGACGGCGTCTTCTTCCGCGTAAACATTGATGCGCAGATATTTGTTGGAGTACCAGACCGATGTTTTGCCGTCGTCATCAAAGGCATTGTGCGCGGTGATGGCAGATGCGGGCGTTTCCGAATAGGTCTGCTTGAACCAGCGACCGGTATCGCCGAGCGGCTCAACCTCGATTTTTCCTTCGTTCTGCAGTTTTTCAAACTGTGCAAACTGGTAGGTCAGCCCGTCTCTCATTGCCTTCCAGCCAAATGCGTTTTCCTGTCCAGCCTGTGTATAACCGAAGGACAGGCAGTCACCGTTGTAGTTTTCGCGCAGATACCAGTCGACCCAGTGGGGGACACCGCCGCCGCCCGTGTTCTGGGTATAAACAGGCTCCAGCGTGATGACACCTTGTGTTTTCGCACCTTCTTCGAGACTCATGCCGAAGTCGTACTGGTAAACATGATCAGAGCCGAGCATGCGGAACAGCGGTGCGTCAAGCTGTTCTTCTTTGGTCTGTGCCGGCATGAAGCAGTTGGTACGGGAAGGATAGTAGCCCTGTCCGTAATAGCCGCCCCAGAGGGTATAGCCGTCGGTGCCGTACTGCTCCTTGCAGTTGCACAGCGCATCCAGTCCATAGCGATCACACAGATAACGGACGGTATGCGAATCAAAGAACCACGAACCGAAAACGCGGGGATAAACACCGAAGCGTTCGCGGAATTTTTCAAACAGGGCATCACACAGCCGCTCCCGCTGTTCTTTGGTGTAGCCGACAGAGAAGCCGCAGTGTGCGTGCCAGTCCCAAGGATACCGACCGGTCCACGGGATGCCGATGGATTCTACCTCTGGCTGAACAATTTCGTGCCAGACTCCAAGTTCAAACTGCGCGGGATCGAGTGCTTTCAGCATCGAAACGATTTCGGGGACCAGCATGGCATCATACTGCAAAAGGAATGTTCCGCGCAGATTGTGCCGCTTCATCAGTGCAATCTGTTCCCGTACGGGTTCAATGAGATCCATCGGCAGACGCGGTTCAACGGCACGGATAAAATTGATGATATTGACGATTTGTCTTTTCTTCACAGTGGTTACCTCCGAGAGATATTATCTTTCTCATTATAACAGAATTTGCTCGGAATTGCAAGGATCTTGGGGACTTTTTTCGGAATTTTACGGAGAACAGATCCGACATGAAGGAACATGCCGAAGGTTTGAAGTAAAGGAGATAATTATGATTTTTTCAATACTGTTTAGAAACCTCTTGACAAAATCCGCAAAACAGTATATAATTATTATACAGAACACAAAGAAATTTAGAAATGTTATGTGCCCGTCACATAGCATTTTTTCTGCGATACGATACGAAAAACGTCGCAAATGTCCGAATGCAGAGAGGAAAACACATTGGAACGCATCAATTTAAGCAGTATCAAAAAAGAAAGTGTACGCGCAATCTTCAACGCCATTACCGGCAAGGATCAGATCAGCCGTGCGGAAATTGCTGATATCACCGGCCTTTCGCTGATGACCGTCGGCAAGGTGGTCGACGCATTGCTGGAACGCCATGTGATCATCCAATCCAAGGAGATCAAAAATATGGCAGGCCGCCGCGCCGGTCTGGTGAGTTTGAATACCGATAAATTTTTTATGATTATCGACCTGACCGCGCGGAATATGTCGATGACGGTTATGAACATTGCGCTCAACATTGTCGATAAAATCGTTTACGAATACAACAGCGACTTTTATTATGAAGAAAATCTGTATATCTTCATGAAAAACGTCAAGATCTATACACTTCGTCATCTTGAGATGGCGGAAGCGGCGGGTATCGGTGTGGTGCTTCCCGGCACATATGCGGCCGATACGGACACGGTGGTATCCTCCCGCGTTCCGGAGCTGGCGCAGACGCACGTCAAGGCGATCATCGAGGATGTACTGCGGGCACCGATAGAAATGCTGGAAAAGGATGTTCTGACTGCCGCTGCGTCGAATCTTGCTGATCTGGAAAAGGAACAGGTCAACAACGTCGTCTATGTCTGCATTGGCGAAACCATTTCGGGCGCCCTGATTTCCGGCGGGGAAATCCTGCAGGGCAGAGAAGCGTACGCGGGTGATATCGGGCGAATGCCGACCGAAAATCTCGGAACACTCCAGATGCTGTTTGAAGGACGCGGTCTGCGCGAGGAAACGGTAACGGAGCTGGGACGTGCATTGGCGTATGAAATCGTTCTGTTTGACCCGGATATTGTTCTGATTGAAAACTGTACGGGCGGGAAAATGGAGCAATACCGTCAGCATCTGATCCAAAACATTTGCAAGACATCTGGTCTGGAGGCACAGCATCTGCCGGAAATCCGGATTCTGGAAAGCGGTGTCCGCCATGCATACCGCGGTCTTGCCATTCGTATGCGCAGTGCATGGATTCAAAAAGAAGTCAACTGAATGGGAGAACGATGATGAAAAAGATCCTATTGAACAGTGCGTTTGCACAGACCGGAACACGCGCTTTGGAGGTTTCCAATCTTTCCCTCGGTATCGCCAAATACGGCGGATATGATAAAAAAGAACAGAACTTTGCACAGCTTGACCGTTATGTCGCACAGGGCGGCAATTTTATCGATACCGCACTTGTATACGGAAAATGGGTTGACGAGACACAGGCCTCCTACAGCGAAATCATCTACGGTATGTGGCTGGAGCAGGGTGAAAACCGCGCAAAGACGGTCACCTCAACGAAAGGCGCACATCCGCTTCCCGGAACCGTGACGCCGCGTGTCAATCCCACCTGCATTGCAAGTGATGTTGCGGAAAGTCTTGTCAATCTTAAGACACAGCAGATTGATCTCTATTTTCTCCACCGTGATGATGAGAGTGTTGCCGTTTCCGTGATTATGGATGAACTGAACCGACAGGCGGCGCGCGGTGCGCTGAATCTGCTCGGCGCGTCCAACTGGTCGGCTGCCCGTATCTATCAGGCAAACGATTATTGCGTCAAGCATGGCATGCGCGGCTTTGACGTCTCGCAGATCTGCTTTAATCTGATGCGTCCGTCTCCCAAAATGCTCGGTGATGAGACGCTTATGTCGATGAATGACGAGGAAGAAGCCATCTATCGCGATATGCAGATGCCGATCATGGCATTTACCTCGCAGGCGGCGGGCTTTGTTTCCAAATTCATAGATGTTCCCAATGCACAGATTCACTCCAATTACGCAAGCGAAGACAACCTGCGCAGATTGGACCGCATTCGTGTGCTTTGCCGTGATACCGGTCTTTCTCCGACGGCTGTGACACTCGGTTATCTGTACGGTCAGGCGTTGGCGGTGATTCCTGTTACCAGTGTTTCCAATGACCGCCAGCTTGACGATGTCATTGCATGCTCCGACACATCCCTGACACCGGAACAGATTGCGTGGATCGACGGCAAATGATTTGTTCACACAATATTTACAAATAAAATCCGCATATTCCATTGCCAAAAACCGACGAATATGTTATAATATTTAAGATTTCGGACGCCGTAACAAGGGGTTCTGCATGGACAGAAACGGGCGGGACACGAAATTATCCCTAAAATACAGGACAGTCCTCTGCGAAGCTCTGCACGAATGTCCGATGATGAAACAGGAGGAGCACAATCATGGATATGATCAAGGCTTTTACCAATGAGCAGTTAAAGAAGGAAGTCCCGGTTATCAACATCGGTGACACCGTCCGCATTCACAACAAGATCAAGGAAGGTACCAGAGAAAGAATCCAGATGTTCGAAGGCGTCGTTATCTCCAAGAAGAACGGCGGCATCTCCGAGACCTTCACTGTCAGACGTATCGCATACGGCGTAGGCGTTGAAAAGACGTTCCCGATCCACAGCCCGAACGTTGTCAAGGTTGACATCATCCGTTCCGGTAAGGTCAGACGTGCAAAGCTGTACTATGTCCGTGACAGAGTCGGTAAGGCAGCTAAGATCAAGGAAAACATCTAATTACACAACAAATGACCCTATGAAACGGCAATACCGTCCATGGGGTTTTTTGTTTTTTGAAATGGGTTACTGCAATGAAATTGACATTGGGTGAAAAGATCAAACGTCGGAGAAAAGAACTGCATCTGACACAGCAGGCATTGGCGGGAGAAGCCATCACACGAATCCTGATCAGCCGTATTGAATCGGGGGATGTAACACCGTCCGTGGAAACGCTCAAGTATCTTGCTGACAGACTCGGGGTTCCTGCAGGTTATCTGCTGACAGAAGAGGACGATCTTCTGCAGTTTCTGCTTCCGAAAATCAAAGAAGAGCTGCGCGAAAAATACAGGCGCGGTGATGATCTCGCTGTGTTTGCCATGTGTGAACAGTATGCGCTTCACGATGCGGAAACGTATCTGATTCTGTGCGAGTGCGCGGTGCGGCTCGGCAGACAGGCATACGAGCGCGGGGATACCGAGGAAGCGGCGGAATGGTTTGACCGTGCTTTGTCATTTGCGGAGGAGACATCCTATCATACGGAGGTCGTACTCGGTGAAGCGGTTCTCTGCAAGGCAATGCTGGCAGAGCTGTCGGGCGAGCGTCCCGAGGTATATCTGGACAGCTATGAAACGGCGCTCGGACGGGCGATCGATCTGGACCGATATCTTTTGCTGCGGTTCTTTGCCGATATGGAGCGGGATATCCCGCCGGATTACCGTTCGCAGCTGGAATCGATTCCGATCCGCAATCCGCTGTATGCCGCACTGCGCAAAATCTGGCTGTCGGCGGAGGATGGCGATGTGGTCGGTGCACAGAACGCACTTGCCGCGCTTCTGCACGGTGAGAATGCCGCGGTACTGGAACGCGACCCAATCCTGCAATACCGCTGTATTGCGAAAATGGAACAACTGTCGGCAGATGCCGATGACTATAAAACCGCCTACCAGTATGCCGGCAAGCGCCAGCAGCTGGAACGCAGATATCATATCCGTTCTGATCGCCAGGACGAACGGAATAAGGATGGAGGAGACAAACAATGACGAACAAGAAAATTTTTGGCAGAACCGAGATTCTGCTGCCGCGGGATCTGTCGCAGGAGGCACTGCATAAGTGGAGTGTCGTCGCGTGTGACCAGTACACCAGCGATCCCGATTACTGGGATGCGGTGGAATCCGTTGTCGGAGATGCACCGTCGACGCGCCGTATTACGTATCCCGAGCTGTTTTTGAATGCGCCCGATAAGGATGCACGCATTGCGACGATTGCAAAGGCGACCGAAGATTACCGCGAAACCGTGCTCTCTGCATACCCCGATGCTATGATCTATGTCGAGCGTGCCATGAAGAACGGAAAGGTACGCTGTGGTATCGTCGGTGCATTTGATCTGGAAGCATACAGCTATGCAAAGGATTCCCAGACACCGATCCGTGCAACGGAAGGAACGGTTCTTTCCCGTATCCCGCCGCGTGTACAGATCCGCCGTGACGCCGCTGTGGAATCACCGCATGTCATGATCCTGTGCGACGACAAAGAACAGAAGCTGTTTTCTGCGGCGCGGAAAGCCAAGGAGGCGGCACCGATCTACGATTTTGATCTGATGCAGAACGCCGGTCGGATTACCGGCTGGATGATTACCGATGCGCTGGCAGACGAAATTGAGGCGCTGGCATTGGAGCTTGGCTGTGAAAAAGCATTTGAAGACAAGTATCACGCTGATGGAAAAGCACCGCTGGTTTTCCCGGTCGGCGACGGAAACCATTCGCTTGCCACTGCAAAGGCTTGCTGGGAGGAACGTAAAGCAAACGGTGCTCCCGATACCCATCCTGCACGGTTTGCACTTGCAGAGCTTGTCAATCTGCATGATGAAGCACTGGAGTTTGAGCCGATCTACCGTGTGGTGTTCGGTGCGGACGGAGAGGCACTGCTTGCGGATATGAAGGCTTTCTATCCCGCATTGACAGATGGGGAAGCTGACGGACATACCTTTGAGGTCGTCTATGGCGGCACGACGCGCACGGTAACGCATCCCGCACCCACGGCACAGCTGCCCGTCGGTACGCTGCAGGTGTTCCTTGATGCGTGGCTTGCAGAGCATTCCGACGCCGAGGTTGACTATATCCACGGCATTGATGCGACCAAGAAGCTGGCGCAGGGCGAGCACGCGGTCGGATTCCTGTTCAACGGCATGGAAAAGGACGACCTGTTCCGCACGGTCATCTTTGACGGTGCGCTGCCGAGAAAGACCTTCTCGATGGGCGAAGCAGACGAAAAGCGGTATTATCTCGAATGCCGCGCGATTCGCTGAACGATGATATAACAACAGCCGGAGTACACCGTCACGGGTACTCCGGCTGTAATTGTGTTGTGAGATCAGAAGTCCAGCGTTTCTGCCGGCTGGATATACAGCGCGGTGAAGCGGGCTTCCGTATCGGTGACGCTGTAGCAGTAGGTATTGCTGCCGTAACCGATTTCCGTCTGAATGCCCGGTTCATACGAGGAGATACCGAGTGCATCGTACACGGAATTGATGTTGGAAATCGTTGTTTTTTCATCGTATGCTTTGAGCATAACAAGGAAAAAATACGAAAATGACGAATAATCGAGGTCTGTGATGTCGGGATCAAAGGTCAGTACCAGTTCCGCACGCTGCATCAGACCTGTGACAGGGTCGGAGATCAGCGTCAGCGATATGCGGTCGGTGATCTGACAGAGCGAGGTAACCGCATCAATCGTTTCCGTTTCGGTTACAGCACCGAAATCGTCGGCGCACAGGGCATTGAGACGGTCCAGAAACTGATCGGGCGACATGGTGATAACATCAGCGCGGCAGGCGGTCATGGTAACGAGCATCGACAAAAGAAGCAGGACGATGACCGGGATGTGCCGCAGTGGTAAATTCTGTCTGCGTGTTTTCATCAGGGCATGACACGGAGCAGGGAGGTGACAGTACCGAGCGGGGCAAGTGCTTCTCTGACAGCATTTTCTGTCGTGACGGGTGTGACAAATGCGATCTCACCGTCAAATGCATCTTCTGCGGTCAGAAGTTCTGCATCGGCATAGGCGGTACGAAGTGCGGAAACCGTCTCTGTATAGGATGCGGTGGTCTGCACACGGCAGAGGAACGCATACGGCAGTGCGGTATAATCAAAGGGTGCATCGACCGCGTTTTCCCAGTCGGGAACAAAGACTTCCGCGTCCTTGTGTGTCAGAATGTCGATGATATCGGCGACAACGGCAGAAGCGGTCGGCAGATTGCCGGCACCGCGGCCGTAGAACATAACATCACCTACCGCATTGCCGCGGACAAAGATGGCGTTGAAGACATCGTCGACGCAGGACAGCGGATTTTCGTGCAGAATGACATGCGGGGAAACGAGCATGAAGACATCGGAGGTCGGATTATCCTTATCAACGCGACCTGCCCGTCCGATGAGCTTGATGACACCGCCGAGGGCTTCCGCATCCGCAACATTTTGTGCAGTGACAGCAGTGATGCCTTCGGTGTGAACGGAAGACGGCGCATAGAGACATCCGAACGCGAGTGCGGACAGAATACAGATCTTTCTGCAGGCATCCGTGCCTTCGACGTCAGCCGCGGGATTGCGCTCTGCATAGCCCTTTTCCTGCGCTTCGGCAAGTGCTTCCTCAAAGGTCTTGCCTGCGCGGATCATCTGGGTCA
>JAZTZC010000483.1:0-2350 GCA_045637265.1 Eubacteriales bacterium
GGTGCGCGGGTCATCGTTGAAGACTGTGTAGTTCCAGCGCAAAAAGCCCTGTAAATTCGCAAACGATGCATAAATGCCGAGGAAATACGATTCGACCAGCTCGGACATCAGGAAGGTGTTCGGGAAATCGGGACCGCAGCAGACATAATAAAGGAAACGCTTGTCGGGATGCGCGGCGAACGTCTTTTGCAGTTCATCAAACCGATCGGCGACTGTATCGATATCAAAGATAAAGTCATCCATCAGATGAGAGAATGCATCGACAAATTCAGGCAGGTTGCAGGCGGTCTTGCAGCGGAACGACGGTGCTGTGTTGTGCAGACGGTCAAGACTCTTCTTGAAAGGTTCGAGGACAGCCGGTTCGTCTGCCGCAATACGGATGCGGTCGATCTGTTTGGTTGCGATGAAATACTGCTCCAGCGCACGGATATAATCATCGATGTCCTTTCCTTCGCGCATGTATTTGTATCTGCCGTCTGCTTCGTCAAAATAGCGGATGTTCATGCCGTCGGGATAATCGGGATTGACGATCAGCCCGTCGGGAAGATACGCCGTGGTACGCCAGACATTGGCAAGACCGAAGACAGAGATACATTCATCGATGCCGTATTTGGCACAGAGATCGATATAACGCTGCATCGCAGTATAGTCATAAGCAAACGTGCCGTCGGGATGGCGGACAACGCCAATCATCGAGTATTCGTAGAGATTTGCTTTCTGCGGCATCTGATAACACCATTGCCCGTTCCACGGGATCTCCGAGGCGACGACCGTGACGCACTTGACACCGAGATCGGCAAGCGATTTGACATACGGCTCAAGTACGGCAAAATGCGCGTCTGACCACAACGGAACCTCGTGTTTCCGAGCAAGGTTCGAGCAGTGCTGCCAGAGATCAAGATGGAAGCCGTTGTCCTTGTTGTCGGGGAAGACAAACGCACGGACATCGACTGAAAATTCCGCTTCACAGAGCAGTTCTTCGTCAAAGACACCGTGGCTGATATAGAATCGGATGCGGCAGGGATAGATACCTGCTTCGGTTTCAGCGGGAACGGTCAGATGAAGATACACAGCGGCAATTTCATTTGCGGCAATTTCAGCGGCAGGGAATTGCAGAAGCGCATCGGCACGGTAGGTTCCGTCGTTGATGATATTCAACGCAATGTGTGACATTTCTGATGAAAACGGTGCATCGATTTCTGCACGAACGCATGGCTGTGCGGGATTCTGCGCAAAATAAGGATTGTTGTCGAGCAGCAGAGAAAATGCCTGATCCGAACAAACCAGAAGCTGCAGGTCGGCAAAGTCATTTCTGCCGCAGACCGCTTGTGTGCAGGGGGGCTGATCCATCAGTGTGAGATCGGTATGGTGTGCGGTGTCGGCAGTCAGCTTGAAGGCGGCAGGGCGCAGGGTATGGCGAAGAGAGAAGGATTGCATGGTCTTGTCCTTTCTTTGGCATTATGGATTATGTGTACATTGTAATATAAAAGAGCGGATTTGTCAAGAACCGATGGCAGAAAAACAGGAAAGATTTCTACTTGCAAAAGGCTGCGTTTTATGTTATAATAGTAAATAAGAAAAACAGATCAGAACGAGAGGAGCGATGCTCATGCAGACATTGCGTGAATTATATAAAATCGGACGCGGACCGTCCAGCTCACACACGATGGGACCGGAACGTGCGGCACAGCTTTTTTCGGCGCGGTATCCCGATGCGGACCGATTTGTCGTGATCCTGTACGGTTCGTTGTCGAAAACCGGTGCGGGACACGGCACAGACCGAATCCTTGCGGAGACCTTTGCACCGAAACCGGCGGAGATTCGATTCTCCGACGATACAGGACCCTTTGAACACGAGAATACCTTGGACTTACAGGCATATCAGAACGATACCTGCATCGGCACCATGCGCGTCTACAGTGTTGGCGGCGGTACCATCCGCATCGACGGAGAAGCCGAGCATAAGCCTGAGGAGCGGTATGAAGAATCTACGTTCCACGAGATTGCCGAAACCTGTAAGCATCGCGGGATTCGTCTGTCGGACTATGTGATGGAGCATGAAGATGACGGTTTCCGCAACTATCTGCACGACATCTGGCAGACGATGAAGCTGTCTGTCGGACAGGGTCTGACAACGTCGGGCACGCTTCCGGGCGGACTGGGTGTTGAGCGAAAGGCGCAGTTTCTTTTCAATCAGCGTCACATCGATGAAAGTCCTTCGACACGTGAAAATCGTGTTGTCTGCGCCTATGCGTTTGCGGTAACCGAACAGAACGCGGACGGCGGTACGATTGTCACGGCTCCGACCTGCGGTGCGTGCGGTGTTTTGCCTGCGGTTCTCAAATATATG
>JAZTZC010000484.1:0-8058 GCA_045637265.1 Eubacteriales bacterium
CCAGAAGGTGATCTTGTCGCCGTATTTGTCCTTGAGCTCATAAATGTCCATACATTCCGGCTGAACGGGATTGAGGGCATCCACGCCCATCGTGGTCAAATCGGGCAGGATGCGGCGGATGTCACCGCAGGAATGTACCCAGACATCGATGCCCGCGCTGTGCAGAAGATCGTATTCCCTCTGCTCGCCCGGTGCGATCATTGTCTTCCATGCGGCAGGCGACATCAGAAGATCCTTCTGGGAACCCCAGTCGGAGCCGAGCAGAATGCCGTCGATGCCGGGTGTATGGATGATGTTTTCAAGCATGACGATGTTCTTGTGAATGATGAAGTCGAGCAGACGCTGTGCAAATTCCGGCTCTCCTGCGATGTCGGCAAGGAAGTTCTCGATGCCGCGCGCGAAGTTTGCCTTTTCAAAGTGGCTGCCCCAGATGGTGACGAGGACATAGGCATCGGTGTTTTCCTTGATGTTCCGTACCGTCTGTGCGAAGCCTTCGTAGCTGCCGTAGCCCATCGTTTTCGGCAGAAAATCGGGTGCTTCCTCTGCAAAATACGATGCGGGAACGTCATACCATCCCCACCACGGGCAGGAAACGGTCAGAACATGATTGCCCATACCGTAATACATCGCATGCTCGCGGGAGAGCTTGCCTTCGGCGACAAGGGATTTCAGTCTGTCATCGGTATAACGGTCGAAAAGACGTGCATCATAGGCGGCATGACCGTCGCCCGCCAGATGGATGCAGGAGGGAATATGATCGGGTGTTTTGTGCGCCAGTGCAGCTTTGACGCGTTCGTATCTTGTCATGAGAAGCTTCCTTTCTTATATTGTCATTGCGCATAAACGCGGATATAGTCGGCGTAGAGATCAAGGATACCGTATCGGCTGATGTCGACCGGCCAGCCGTTGCCGCCGACTGCCAGATTCAGCATAAAGAAAAACGGGTCAACTTTGGAAATCGGCTGGGTCGGATGACGGTACAGCGGAATGTTGTCGCAGGTATAGACGGTTTCCTCCTCGGTGATCAGTGTTCCGTAGGTGTGGAAGCAAGCATCCCAGCAAAGTCCGTTGCCGACGCGGCGCATATCGTAGTATAATTCGGGGTCGATCGTTTCGTGCTTGTCTTGATTCCAACGGTGAGAGGTCATGTAATAGCCGTACTGGTTGGGATGGTCGAGGTCCTCCAGTCCGTAGGCTTCGATGGTATCAAGTTCATCGGTCGGGGTGCGCAGATCAGGCGGTCTTCGATTGGTCAGAAGCCAGAATGCAGGCCAGGAACCGATGGCGTTGGGACAGAGCATCCGACATTCAAAATAGCAGGGTGCCTTGACCTCAAATCCTGTACCGTCTTTGTGAATGGAGGAGATCAAGCCTGTAGAATTTTTTGACCGATCGGCACGGATGCGCAGATAGGTGTCAATCTGCGAAAACGGGTTGGCGGGCGATTCTGCATCGGTGAACGGAATCTGCGAAAAGTCGCCGCCGTCGGGCTTATGGCAGTAGTAACGGGCGGATGTATCGTGGGTTGAAATGGAAAGATCGGTGTTGTCAAAGTCATCACAGAAGACAAGATGCATTCCCTCCGCGAGAGGCGGTGTCGGTGCATCGACGGCACTTTCGAGAAAGGGCTTGCCGGCGGCATTATAAAGCTGCAGATGGCAGACATCACGCCATTCGCCCTCGCCGCCCGCAATGCGGATGGTAATCGGACCGTGCGGATAATCGTGGGCAGGGAAGACAAACGACGCATTGCCGTCGCCATCGGGGGTGATGCTTGCAAGGACAGTATCGATGTAGTCGGTGCGCGCGGCGTTTGCGTTTGCGCAGGATGCGGTCAGAGTGCCGATGTCGTGCGTTACATGCAGATGAATCACAGTGTCATTGGTGACGGTGTCACAGAAGCGTGGGGACAGAATTTCAATGGTGCCGCGGTTCGGTGTCATTTGGGATACCTCCTTATGCTTTGAAGTATTTGTTTTTCAGTTTGTGGTGATAAAGAATCATCACCGGGAGTGCGCCGACAATGATGACAATCGGCAGGAGTGCCGATAAGACTTTGTACGAGATCAGCAGCCCTGTCAGAAAGGATAGGACGATTGCGATGCCGTATACAATCCACATCATGCCGTGACGGTGATTCCATGCGTTGACATCGGTCAGCTGCTCTGCTTTCGGCGGTGTTTCGCCTGTATAAAACCCGGTGGGCTTTTTGCTTTTATACTGCATGATGCCGATGGCGATCATAATCAGGGCAACATAGGCGTAAATGAAGGCGGGGAGGATGATGTCTGTCATGGAAATCTACCTCTCGATGTTTCTTGATCAAGGATTTGTTTTGCATGCCGCAGAATCGGCAGCTCTCTCTGTGCAAGCAGTCGACCGAGCGGTGTTTCGGTGCGCAGCTCATACTCGGCGACGGCTTCATCGTACGACAGCTTCAGCGTGGAAAGATGAAACTGTTCGATTTCGTCGGGCATCAGGTGCTTTGCGCCGAAAGACTTCGCGCGGCAGAGATAATAGTGGTTGATATTGTGTCGGTGAATGAGATTGTAGTAATCGCTGACAACGCCTAATTTACAGAGAATGTCCACATCTGCACCGAGTTCTTCGGAAAGCTCGCGCTTGATGGCGGTATCAAGGTCTTCATCCGCTTCTACACCGCCGCCGGAGGTTTCAATGATCGTTGCCCGCCCGAAGTCGTCATCGCGCTCGGCACGAACGAAGTAGAAGTTATGATCGTCATCCACGACAATGGCGCGGACAATGGTGCGATCGTGGGAGGTGTAGGTCAAAGGCCATTCGGTGTCGGTGAGGGAGAGGTGGAGTTCTTCGGGGTGTGTCATGGTGTGATCTCCTGTTGATATTGCGATGTGGGTTAATTATAGTGTTATTCTGTATATACGCTGTTCGGCTCCGAAGCGAAAGACAGTATCATATACAGAAAAATTGAGTTTTTCCAATAATTTGCAGGAACGCTCATTCAAGGCTTGCGTTTCGGCAAGCAGGTCAGTAAAGGCGAAAGAAGATTTCAAATATTCAAGTAATGCATGTAGCGTTTCTTTGCCAATCCCTTGTTCCCACCATTGAGGCAAAAATTGATAGGATAATTCTTTATTCTTACCATCATGATGATCGGTAACTGATGCAATACCGATGAACGCATTTGAAAATCTGCATCTGATGCAAAAATACAGATCGTCTGGACTGTTTGCCCATTGACAGAGCTTGTCTTTTGCATGCTGTTCTGAAATTGTTCCGCCGAGATATTTTCTTACCTGTTCGTTTGTGAAAAGTTCGATTGCATCAGAAATATCTGCGGTTGTCAGTGTGTTCAGTATACATCGTTGTGTGTAGATGATCATTTTGCTTACATATTAGATTTAACTGTGGTAACGGAAACGAGTGGTTTTCTAAATATCGCGCCGCAGATATATCGTACGCAAAGCGTATATCGTCAATCCCGAATGGAATTGATATCACTGTACGACACGGCGAAGTCTTGTAACACATTCTACATGACCGGTGCGGCTAAACATATCCACCGGCTGAACCGTATCCGTATCATACCCAACCTCACGGAATCGAACAATATCCCGTGCCAGCGTATCGGCATCGCACGAAATATACACGATTCTCGACGGATTCAACTCGGCAAGATACGAAATAACCTCGGGCGTCAGACCCTTGCGCGGCGGGTCGACGACAACAGCGTCTGCACGGATGCCGCAGTCGGACAGGATTTTTCCGGCGTCAGACGCATCGCCGCAGAAGAACTGTGCGTTTGTCATGCCGTTGCGCCGGGCGTTTTCTTTTGCGTTTTCAATGGCTTGCGGAACAATTTCAATGCCGACAAGTGGGGTGTCATCGTCTGCCAGCGACATGCCGATCGTACCGATACCGCAGTAAAGATCGAGCAGCGATTCACCCGGCTGTAATTTGAGCAGGTCTTTGGCGGTGTTGTAAAGTAATTCCGCGCCGTCGTGGTTGACCTGATAAAAGGAGAGGGGTGAAATGCGGAACGTACGTCCGCAGAGAATGTCCTCAATGTAGGAGGTTCCCCACAGTACGCGGCACACTTCACCGAGAATGACGTTGGTTGCTTTTTTGTTGATGTTGATCTGAATGCTCACAACGGCAGGGAAGTTTGCGATCAGTCCATCGCAGAACGCATCTGCATGCGGCAAAGATTCTCCATTGAGCACAAGGCAAACCATAATCTGACCTGTTGCCGCACCCATGCGCAGATAGAGATGCCGCAGAAGCCCCTTGCCTGTTTTCTCGTCATAGGCGGAAATATCGTGTTGGTCACAGAATTCGGCGGTAAAGCTGACGATCTCCGAGAAACACTCCGGCTGCAGGGAACAGCGGTCGGCGGGGATGATGGTGTGCGATTTCGCCGCATAGAAGCCGATGACCGTGCGCTCTTTGCCGTCGACCATCTCCCGTCCGACAGGGTATTGCGCCTTGTTTCGATAGCCGCTGATCTGTCCGGTTGACAATACATCGTTGACATTGATCGGGAATGCACCCGCCTTTTTCATCGCAAAGGTCACATACTGCTTTTTCAGCTCCAGTTCCTTGTCATAGGAGACGCGCTGATAAACGCATCCGCCACATCGGCGCGTAACAGGACAAACCTCTGTTTCTTCACAGCGGATCGGCGAGGGTGTGATCAGTTGTAACAGCATGCCGACGGCGTATGTTTTGGCTGTTTTGATGATTTTGATTTCGGCTTCGTCCCCGGTTACCGTATCGGCAACAAAGACGGAGATGCCGTCGATTTTGGCAACACCGAATCCGAGGTTGTTGAGATCGGTGATTTTGACCGTATAGGTTTGATTTTTCTGCAGCAAAACGGTGATTCCTTTCTGTAGGAGAGATTAAACGGTGAGTGCGGCGGTCTGTGCATCGACGAGTGTGATCAGATCATGGGGATCAAGCAGCAGCTGAATCCCACGGATGCCTGCGGAAATGGTGATTTTTTCATGCAGGATGCACGTTTCGTCGATGAACGTCGGGAATTTCTTTTTCATGCCGATCGGAGAGCATGCGCCGCGGATATATCCTGTCAAGCCAAGCAGTTCTTTGACAGCAACCATTTCGATTTTTTTATTGCCCGTCAGACGAGCGGCTTCTTTGAGATCAAGCGCGGCAGGGGATGGGATGCAGAAGACGGCAAGTCCTTTTTTGTCTCCGCGTGCGACGAGTGTTTTGAAGACGATCTCTGCGGGCAGTCCGATTTCCTCGGCGATGTGTGTGCCTGCGAGGTTGTCTTCATCGACTTCATAGGTCATCGGTGTATAGGCGATGCCGGCTTTGTCCAGCGCGCGCATGACATTGGTTTTGTTCGGTGATTCTTTCATGTGAATTTTGTCCAACCCGTTGCAAATCACGGGATTTTCCTGTATAATATTAGATGTATGTTTCTATCTGCGGTTACTTTTTGTTTTTGCCTGTCAGACGGTAAAGCAGTGTGCCGAAAACAAATTTCGGCAGCTTCATCATGCGTCCGATGCGGGACGGCTGACAGCAAAGCCGGTAGAACCATTCCAGATTAAGCCGGATAAAGATCTTCGGTGCACGTTTCATCGTTCCTGCATAGCTGTCGAGGGAACCGCCAAGTCCAAGGGCTGCGCGGACGGTCGGGAGACGGTCACGGTTGGCATCGATCCACTTTTCCTGTGCAGGGACACCGAGGCAGACAAACAGAATATTCGGTGCGGCTTTGTTGATGGCGGCGATCACGGCATCGTTTTCCTCGCCTTCCTTTTTGAAGTAGCCGTCATGCATACCGACCGTCTTGAAATCGGGGTATTTTTCCTGCAGCTTCTGTTCTGCAAGTTCTGCAATGCCGGGCTTGCCGCCGAGGAAATAGACGCGCAGACCGTTGGTGCCTGCTTCTTTGACAATCCGTTCACCGAGCTCACAGCCGGGGGTTTTCGCCTTGAGCGGTGTGCCGAGGATTTTCGATGCCAGAACAACACCGGCACCGTCAGGGATGATCAGATCAGAGCGGCGGATGAGCGCGGCTGTATCGGCATCTTCGATACAGAGCTGAACGATTTCGGCATTGGGTGTACAGATCATGTGGAAATTGTCGGTTTTTGTGAAGGAAAGAACAGCGGAAAATGCCTCGTCGAGATTGACATTGTCAACGGGGATGCCGCGGATATCGATTTTCTTGCAGACAGAATCAGACATAATGGATGTCTCCTTTTTCTCATTTATATATTATATATTATCGCATGAAACAGCCGGTTTGTCAAGAGTTTCGGATATTGCGGATGGAAGAAACGTCAGATTGTTTACATCGCGCTATGCGTGCAAAGCAATACTATGAAAAAAGTCAACATTTATACAGACGGTGCCTGTAAAGGAAATCCCGGACGCGGCGGCTGGGGAACGATCCTGGTGTACGGCGCGCATGAAAAAGAGCTGTCAGGCGGGGAAGTGATGACAACCAACAACCGCATGGAGCTGATGGCGGTCATTTCCGGGCTGGAAGCGCTGCGTGAGCCGTGTGAAGTCACGCTGACCTCGGACTCCACCTATGTCATCAATTCGATCACAAAAAAGTGGCTTGACGGCTGGGCAAAAAAGAACTGGGTCAAAAGCGGCAACACGCCTGTACCCAACGCAGACCTGTGGAAACGGCTGATTGAGGCGATGAAACCGCATACGATTGAATGGGTCTGGGTGCGCGGACACAACGGGCATCCGTACAATGAACGCTGTGACCGTCTGGCGGTTGCGGCAGCGGAACGCGCAACGGTGTGAGCGGCATGGAAATGAAGACCGAAATGAAACCCGAAAAGAAACCGTTTATTTATGTTGATCACGCGGCAACCATGCCGATTACCGATTCCGTCCGCGCGGCAATGGAGCCGTTTCTGACGACGACATTCGGCAATCCATCCTCCGCCTACGGTGCGGGACGTGCATCGTCGAGAGCCGTTCTTGATGCGCGGCGCAGAATTGCGGCAGTGCTCGGATGCTCGCCGAAGGAGATCTTCTTTACTTCAGGCGGTACGGAATCCGATAACTGGGCAATCAAAGGCACTGCGTTTGCATGCGATCTGCGTGGGCATATCGCATACAGTGCCATTGAGCATCATGCGGTCCTGCATGCGGCGGCGTTTGTCCGTCGTATCGGTATGACAACAACCGAAATTCCCGTAAATACTGATGGTATTGTCACAGCAGATGCGGTCGATGCTTCCATGCGGGACGATACCTGTCTTGCCGCGGTCATGCTTGCCAACAACGAAATCGGAACGGTTCAGCCGATAGCGGAAATCGCACGTGCAGTGCATGCGCGTCATGCGGTGATGTTCTGCGATGCGGTACAGGGAATGGGACAGATTCCCGTGAATGTATCAGAACTCGGCGTGGATCTGCTGTCGTTGTCAGGGCATAAAATCGGTGCACCGAAAGGAATCGGGCTTCTGTATATCAAAGAGGGAACCCCGCTTGTACCGCTGCTTGACGGCGGCGGACAGGAAATGCATATGCGTGCGGGAACGGAAAATGTTGCGGCGATCGTTGGTTTTGCCAAGGCAATAGAAGATGCCGTCGTCGTGTCCGATGTCACACGGATTCGGCAGATGCAGAGAAGTCTGTTTGACGGTTTGTGTGCAGTCCCCGGATGTATTGTCAACGGCACGTGCGCAGAGCGTGACCGATTGCCCGGGAATGTCAATGTATCCTTCCCGGGACTTGACGCGGAAAGTCTTGTTCTGCATCTTGACCGTGTCGGGATTTGTTGTTCTGCGGCATCGGCTTGTACTGCCGGTGCGTCGGAACCGTCCCATGTCCTGCTTGCAATCGGACGTAACAAAGAAACGGCATCGTCTTCGCTGCGCTTTACGCTCGGTCAGAGAAATACCATGCATGAGATTGAATATATCATCACACAGGTGCGCAGAATCGTAACACAGCTGTATGCGGAAAACCGCGTATCTTGAAAGGAAGGGAAAGAAACGATGGAAAATCAGAATGGCTCGTCGATTCTCGTCGGTATGAGCGGCGGTCTTGACAGTACCTATGCAGCCTATTGGT
>JAZTZC010000485.1:0-4084 GCA_045637265.1 Eubacteriales bacterium
GTAAACGTCATCTCTGACAAGGCGTTCATTGAGCAGGACAGCGTCTTCGTAGTTGTAGCCTTCCCATGTCATGAAGCCGGTGAGCATGTTCTTACCGAGGGAGATTTCACCGCCGGAGGTTGCGGGACCGTCTGCAATGACGTCGCCCTTTTCGACGAGCTCGCCCTGGGAAACGATCGGTCTCTGGTTGACACAAGTACCCTGGTTGGAGCGCTTGAACTTGATCAGCTGATAGACATCCTTCTTGCCGGAGTCACAGCGGATAACGATTTCATCGGCGGAGACGCGTTCGACAATACCGGATTCACGTGCGAGCACGCAGACGCCGGAGTCGACAGCTGCCTTGTATTCCATACCCGTACCGACAATCGGGGATTCGGTCACCATCAGCGGGACAGCCTGCTTCTGCATGTTCGAGCCCATCAGTGCACGGGTGTTGTCATCGTTTTCAAGGAAGGGGATCATGGACGTTGCAACGGAAACGACCATTCTCGGGGAGACATCGACAAAGTCGATCATATCGGTGGGAACTTCAACGACGTCTGCTCTGTCACGGACGATGGCCTTGCTCTTGACAAACGCGCCGTTTTCATCGAGCTGAACCTTGGCGGGAGCGACAATGTACTTGTCTTCCACGTCAGCGGTCATGTAAACGATTTCATCGGTAACGACGTGCGGGGTGACAGACTTGTCCACCTTGCGGTAAGGCGTTTCGATAAAGCCGTATTCGTTGATGCGTGCGAAGGTTGCCAGAGAGGAGATCAGACCGATGTTCGGACCTTCGGGAGATTCGACAGGACAGATACGGCCGTAATGCGTGTAGTGAACGTCTCGGACTTCGAAGGACGCACGGTCACGGGAAAGACCGCCCGGACCAAGTGCGGAAAGACGTCTCTTGTGCGTCAGTTCAGCCAGCGGGTTTGCCTGGTCCATGAACTGGGACAGCGGAGAGGAACCGAAGAATTCACGGATTGCGGTGACAACGGGACGGATGTTGATGAGCGACTGAGGCGTCAGGACATCGGTATCGTTGGTTGTCATGCGTTCCTTGACGATCTTGTCCATACGGGAGAAGCCGATACGGAGCTGGTTCTGCAGAAGTTCACCGACGCAGCGCAGACGGCGGTTGCCGAGGTGGTCGATGTCATCGGTGGTACCGATATTGTACTGCAGACCGATCATATAGTTGATGGATGCAAAGATATCATCCTTGGTAACATGCTTGGGGCAGAGTTCTGCTTCGCGGCGGACACATTCTTCCTTGACCGCATCGACGTCACCTTCGCAGGATTCGACGATTTCGAGCAGGACAGAGGTCTTGACCTTACCCTTGATGCCGATTTCTTCCAGATTGTAGCCGAGAACGACTTCGGGAAGAATCGTACCGTTGGAGAAGACCTTCATTTCATTTTCGCCTTCGATGCGGACGTAAACTTCGTTGACGCCTGCGTTTTCGATGGCGAGACCGATCTCTTCGGTGACCTCGGTATCAACGTCATACAGAATTTCGCCGGTGATCGGGCTGATGACAGAGCGGGACAGGGTCTGACCGATCAGTCTCTTGCCGATGGCGAGCTTCTTGTTGAACTTATAGCGACCGACAGCAGCAAGGTCGTAACGCTTGGGATCGAAGAAGAGGTTGTTGATGAGCAGCTGTGCGGATTCGACCAGCGGCGGTTCACCCGGACGCAGCTTCTTGTAGATTTCCTTCAGTGCTTCGTCGCCGGCAGTGGTACCGTTGGTATCCGCCAGTGCCTGCATGCCGTCCTTTTCCAGCGTGGAATCGAGCAGCGGGATATCGCCGAAGTAGGTCTTGATTTCAGCAGCGGTTTCAATGCCGAGGGCACGGATGAGAACCGTTGCGGGGATCTTTCTGTTCTTATCGATACGGACAAACAGGATGTCGTTTGCGTCCGTTTCGTATTCCAGCCATGCGCCGCGGTACGGAATGATCTGTGCCGTATAGATGCGCTTGCCGGTCTTGTCAAGCAGGGAATCGAAATAGACACCGGGGGAACGGACGATCTGCGAAACAATGACACGTTCCGCACCGTTGATGATAAAGGTACCGTTCTCGGTCATCAGCGGGAAATCGCCCATGAAGATTTCCTGTTCCTTGACTTCACCGGTCAGACGGTTGGTCAGGCGAACCTTCACGCGCAGAGGAGCCGCAAAGTTGACATCGCGTTCCTTGCATTCTTCAACGGGATACTTGGGGGTGGGGTCGATTGAGAAATCGACAAATTCGATGATCAGGTTGCCCGAATAGTCCGTAATCGGAGATACGTCGCGCAGAACTTCCATCAGACCTTCTTCAATGAAGTTCTGATAGGACTTCTTCTGAACCTCGATAAGGTTCGGCATTTCGAGCGCTTCGTAGATCTTCTGGAAACTCATGCGGACATTCTTGCCAAGCTGTCGTGGTTTGACCATAGACACAATCACTCCATTCTAAAAAATTGTTCTGCCGGATGCGAAAATAATTGTAAAATCCATACAATTTCCACGCACCCAAAACAGAATCGGATGTGCAATAAAGAGATTTTGAGAAAAACACGAAAAACCGCATTTTTTTCAAAAAGCATAATACGCCAGTATAATGCAGTATAATATTATAGCACAAACTCTCTTGATTGTCAATAGCAATCCGAAAAATTTTCCAACAGAAAATTCGCCGCGAACACCTTGTTTTCCGACCGTAAATATGCTATACTACCCATAGAAAACAATACGAACAATCATCAAGGAGGTCTTTCCATGAAACAACTGAAAATCGGTATCTTCGGCACAGGCCGCGGATGCGACATCGCAGAAAATTTCCGTCTTCTCGGATGCGAGATCACCGCACTCTGTGACTTTAATCCCGACCGTCTGGCAGCTGCTGCCGCGCGTCTTGGCGGTGACATTGCGCAGTACACGGATTTTGATGCCTTCATTGAACACGACATGGACGCCGTAGTCCTGGCGAACTTCTTCCATGAGCATGCACCGTACGCCATCCGCTGCTTTGAACGCGGAATCCACGTCTTCTCGGAATGTATTTCCAACGGTACGATGGCTGAAGGTGTCGAGCTTGTCCGTGCGTTTGAAAAGTATCCCGGATGTGTCTACATGCTTGCAGAAAACTATCCGCAGATGATCTTCAACCGCGAAATGAAGCGCGTGGTCGAGGGCGGTACGCTCGGCAAGATTCTGTACGCCGAGGGCGAATACAACCATCCCGGTACCCCGCTTGATGTTCCGTTCCTCAAGACCTACAACTACTTCCCCGGTCACTGGCGCAACTATCTGCCGCGTACCTATTACATCACCCATTCACTCGGTCCGATCATGGCGGCAACCGGTGCAACACCGAAGCGCGTCACCGCATTCGCGGCTTTCGCACCGTTTGACGAATCCCTTCCTTCCTCCCGCCGCTGCGGTGACAGAACGGCTGTCATCACGATGCAGTGCGACGACGGATGTATCCTGCGCGTCACGGGCTGCGGCGGTTACGGCGGACATCACAACGCGTACCGTATCTGCGGCACCGACGGCCAGATCGAAAACCTGCGCGGCATGTACCCGAAAATGATGCTCCGCTACGACAGCTGGAACATTCCTGCGGGCATGCAGGAGGTCAACTGCTACGATCCCAAGTGGAACGATCCCGACGAAGAGCTGATCGAAACGAGCGGCCACGGCGGCGGCGACTATCTGAGCGCGCGCATGTTTGTCGAATGCATTCGTGACGGTGTCCAGCCGCCGCATCCGTTTGACATCTATTCCGCGACCCTCATGTCCTCCGCGGCGATCCTCGGTCACCGCTCGATGCTGGAAGGCGGCATGCCCTATGACATTCCCGACTTCCGCGAAGAGGAATGGCGCGTCAAATATGAAAATGACCGCCTGACCCCGTTCCCCGGCACTGACGGCAGCGAACCGACACTTCCCAAGTCGGATCGTAGCCATGTCGTTCTGTGAGCCAAGGAGTTGCAGACCAACTTTGTCTTCCTAAGACCGCTTGGCCTCCGACTTCGTCAAATATGAAAATGACCGCCTGACCCCGTTCCCCGGCACTGACGGCAGCGAACCGACACTTCCC
>JAZTZC010000486.1:0-2299 GCA_045637265.1 Eubacteriales bacterium
TCCGGATTTTCTTCCCGAATTGGCCTTTGTCCTGGAAAAGGACGGCGAGATCGTTGGTAACATCATGTACACCAAAGCCTGGCTGGAGGATGAAAACGGCGAGAGAAAAGAGATACTTTCCTTTGGCCCGCTGTGTGTTGCCCCGAAGTGTCAGCGTCAAAAGTTGGGCAAGATCCTGATCGAGCATTCCTTCGATATAGCGCGCAAAATGGGCTACGATGTGAACATCAATTTCGGCAATCCTGGCAACTATGTCAGCCGCGGATTTGTCAGCTGCAAAAAGAAGAATGTCAGCTTTGTCGTCGACGGCAATTACCCGACGGCCCTGCTGGTCTGCGAGCTGGTTCCCGGTGCGCTGGACGGCAAAAAGTGGATGTACATTCCCTCCACCGCCGCTGACTGCTGTGACGATACCGCTGCGGTCGAAGCCTTTGACGCGACATTCCCGCCAAAGGAAAAAGCATGGGCACCGAGCCAGGAAGAATTTTATATATACCGTCATTCATCGGTGGTTCGCTGATGGATATGCCGCCGGGGTTGTACATCTTCTGCGGTGGTTTTGGATCGTGAAAAAGCAAGACACATCCTGTGGAGAAGTTTCTCTGTGGGATGTGTCTTTATTTGTTGGTTCGTCCGACAAGGTAGTCGAGGGTGACATTGTAGTAGTCTGCAAGCTGAATCGCTGCCCAAAGCGGCAATTCTCGTTCTCCACGTTCATAGCGTTGGTATACTGTCAACTGCATGTGCAGATAATCAGCGATATCTTTTTGATTTTTATCACGGTCTTCCCGCAAATCGCGGACGCGCTGGTATAACATTTCGGAATCCTCCGTTGACAGTATCGTCAAGATTTCTAAAATATTATACACAAAAAACACCGTTCGGTGTTGACATTAACACCGTATGGTGTTATAATATTGAATGAAACGAATCGATGAACAGAATCGTTTAGAATAATTGTAATGCGAGGGGCTAGTATGAGTAAAAAAATGAGTGTCTGCAAAACTTGCAAACAAGAGATAGCAAATAGTGCAAAAATTTGTCCGCATTGTGGAGCAAAACATGCTGCACCGATGTACAAAAAATGGTGGTTTTGGTCGATTATTGCTGTCGTTATAATAGGTGTCGCTGGAAGTAACAGTAATGAAACTGATCCTCAAAATAATGCAGATGTGAATACTCATGGTACTGAAACTGTAATGACAGTTGATGTGGAAACGGAATACATATCTGATTATTCCACGGAAGCAGTAACAGAAAAGATTGATCAGTCAGCAGAAACTGTAGAAACAACAACAGAACCTGCAGAGAATTTAACAATGGGGCAAATCAATGCTTTGGGATCTGCAAAGACATATTTGATGTTTTCTGCTTTTTCGTACGATGGATTGATTGAACAACTTGAATTTGAAAAATATTCGCACGAAGATGCTGTTTATGCAGCAGATCATTGTGGTGCGGATTGGGATAAACAAGCTCTGAAGTCTGCGGAAAATTATCTTGATTTTTCTGCATTTTCTTATGAAGGTTTAATCCAACAACTGGAATTCGAAAAATTCACCAAAGCGCAAGCGAAATATGCAGCAGATCATTGTGGTGCCGATTGGAATGAACAAGCAGCAAAATCAGCAAAAACATATTTAGATTTCGGTTCATTTTCTTATGAAAGCTTGATTGAACAATTGGAATTTGAAGGATTCACAAACGAGCAAGCAGTATATGGTGCAAAAGCCAACGGATATTGATATAAGAACAGACACATCCTGTGGAGAACTTCTCCCTCGGGATGTGTCTTTCTCATTTCACGTACGACCGATAGTCGTCCATACAGACTTATTGAATTGTTTCAGCGAACTTATAACCCCGCCAAAATCTCCTCCGCATACCTCACCGTCTCCATCGCATCTCTTGCATACTTATCCGCACCGATGGCATCGGCATATTCCTGCGTAAGAACCGCACCGCCGACAACGACGCGGCAGAACGGTGCGCGCTCACGGAGCAGCTTGATTGTCTCCTCCATAGCGGGAACGGTGGTGGTCATCAGCGCACTCAAACCGCACATCGGAGCATGCAGACGAAGCACCTCGTCACAGACATCCTCCGGTGCAACGTCACGTCCGAGATCGGAGACGGCGTATCCGTAGTTTTCGAGCAGCAGACGCACGATGTTCTTGCCGATGTCGTGGATGTCGCCCTTAACGGTAGCGAGCACAAACGGACACTTGACAGCGGCAGTCCCCTCGTTTTTGCTCTCGACAGATGCTTTGATCGCTTCAAATGCCGCCTTTGCCGCCTC
>JAZTZC010000487.1:0-11380 GCA_045637265.1 Eubacteriales bacterium
TGTTCCGATTTTTTGCAAAAAGAATGCCGCCAAACAGCAAAGCGGGATGTTCTTATCGGAGAAATAAAATAACGGTATGGGCATAGCCCGATGCATTTGTCAAACAAATGTGAAACTGGCAATATAAACAAAGAGAGAACCAAATGGAAATCCATTCAGTTCTGTCTTTTTCTGCTTTTTGATGAAATCGTGTCAAGCCACGATGAAATCTTCACTTCGTTCAGATGAAATCCAAGGCTACTGCCTTGGATGAAATCAAATCCGTCTTCCTTCTCCCTGCGAAGCAGGATTTCATCGCGAAAGCGATTTCTCCCACCGAAGGTGAATTTCATCCGTCGCAGACGGATTTAATTGCGTGATACTCCGTTAAGAGTATCACGCAAATGTCGGACGGCATGTTTTATTGGATTTTCAGAATCAGAACTGCTTCTTCCATTCAGCAAACGGCGCAAAGCTGCTTGCAAAGACCGGCTTGATACGGAACGCGAAATCAAATTCGTTTTCGTTAAAGCGGTACTTTTCCATCAGTTCCGGACCGCAGGAGTTGGAACCGATGCCTGCCTGCTTGTAGTCGATGTAGACATAGGTTTCCTTTGCTGCTTCCAGTTCCCAATGATGACCCTTAACGGTCAGTTCCTTTGCGGAATAGTGGGATGCGCCGAAGGTAAAGTCTTCAGTATCACCCATACCTGCGAAGTACAGACCGTGACCGGCGATCGTGTTGACCATTGCCCACTTGGTACCGACATGGCTGCCGTTTTCCTGCGGCATGACATACGGCTCATAGTTATCGGCAACATTGCACTTCCAGTCGCCCATCTTTGCGGCGAGGTTCTTGTCGGAATATGCTTCCATCGGACCCATACCGAAGTAACGCATCTGCTCGGAGGTTTCGGGCATAACGATCTCAACGCCAAAGCGCGGCAGAGGAGAAATGCCTTCACGGGTATTCATATGGTATGCAACAGCGAGATCGCCGGACGCATAAACGGTATAAGTAACCGTACCGCGCAGAACAGGACGCCAGATTGCTCCGCTCATGGAAATTTCGCATGCAACGGAGAGCTTGGTATCGCTTTCTTCTACGATCTTTGCGCTGTAGCACTTCTGGATCGCATCCTCGTAACCGTTGCCGCGCCATCTGTTCTTGATGTTGCGGTCGTTATCGGTCGGAGCACGCCATACAGTCGGCTTCATCGGGGAAACGAGCATCTGCTTGCCGTTGGACTCAATGGAATCGACAAGACCGGAATGCGTGTTGATGACATAAACGGTATCGCCTGCCTTGACCTTGATCTGCCAGTCATTCTGCGTGACGAGCAGCAGATCGGAAACACCTTCCAGTGCGCACGGGAAGTTTTCCTTTGCGGGTGCAGATACTTCGATCTGATCCTCGCGGACGATGTGACCTGCTTCTGCCCATGCGTAGGAGACGTTGGTCTTGAAGGTCAGGTTCAGATAATACATTCCGCACTTGCAGAGCTTGGGGAACTTGAGGGTGTAATCCGCTTCAGCCTGCGGTGCGATGTCGAGTGTCGGAATGATGCCGGATGCGACAGACTTGCCGTCACGCTCAAGCGACCAGTACAGGGACAGATCGGAGGTGGTTTCAAAGAAACGGGTATTTTTGACGGTGATGACACCGTTTGCGATATCCTTTGCATAGCCCTTGACGGGTGCAATGACCTGCTTCAGCTCGAGCAGACCGGTGTGCGGGCGTCTGTCGGGATAAACGAGACCGTCGACACAGAAGTTGCCGTCGTTGGGAATGTCACCGAAGTCACCGCCGTAGGTGTAGCGCGGCTTGCCGTCAGCACCGGGTTCAAGAGCAACGGAGTGATCGGTAAATTCCCAGACACAGCCGCCGAAGAACTGATCGTTTGCCCAGATCAGATCCCAATATTCGCGCAGATCGCCGGGGCCGTTACCCATTGCATGGCAGTATTCGCACATGAAGTACGGCTTTGCATAATAATTGTTTTCAAAGCGTTCCTTCAGAACATGAACGCCGGGATACATATCACAGCTGATATCGATTGCCGGGAAGTATTCGTTGTCTTCCTTGATTTCGCAGTAGTGAACCAGACGGGTATCATCCTGGGAACGAAGATAATCGCTCATAGCGACATGGTTCTTACCCCAGCCGGATTCGTTGCCGAGGGACCAGAAAATGATGGACGGATGGTTCTTATCGCGCTGATACATCAGGCGTGCACGGTCAACATACGCTTCCTTCCAGTCGGGATGCTCGGAAAGGAGGCTCCAGTCGTTGTCGACCTGACAGCCGTGTGTTTCAATGTCGGCTTCGTCACAGACAAACAGACCGTATTCGTCGCACAGCTCATAGAAGCGCGGATCGTTCGGATAATGGGAGGTACGGATCATGTTGACGTTGTGGCGCTTCATGATCATCAGGTCTTCACGGATGTGTTCCAGAGGCGTTGCATGACCGAGAATCGGATGGCTGTCGTGACGGTTGACACCGCGGCACTTGATCTTCTGACCGTTGATGTAAATGACCTTATCCTTGACTTCGATCTTGCGGATACCGACATTGACGGGGATATATTCGCCGCCTGCATGCAGCATGACGCGGTACAGATTCGGTGCTTCATCGCTCCAAAGCAGAGGATTGTCAATGTGGAACGTAATGACAGCATTGCCGTCTGCATCTGCTTCTGCAGTTCCTGCAAGGCTTGTACAACCGCAATCACAAACAGCCTTCCATTCGATCGGAAGCGCGCCGCTTGCGGTGACAGCAATCGAAACATCAACCGCAGAGAAATCGTCAGCGATATCTTCGGTGACCTTGAAGTCAACGATGTGTGCCTTGTCGCGGTACAGAAGATAGACTTCACGGAAGATACCGGACATTCTCCACATATCCTGGTCTTCCAGATAAGAACCGTCGCTCCACTTGAAGACGAGCACGCGGATGTCGTTGGCACCTGCGTTCAGGTACTTGGAAACTGCAAATTCGCTGGTCATATGCGCAACCTGGCTGTAGCCGACGAAATTGCCGTTGATGTACAGATAGAAACAGGAATCCACACCTTCAAAGTTGAGATAGATTTCCTTTTCTTCCAGCACAGATGCTTCTACCGTAAAGGTACGCTGATACAGCGCACAGGGATTTTCATCGGGTACGTAAGGTGCATCCTGGGGATACGGATAGTTGACGTTGGTATAGTTGGGAACGTCATAGCCTGCGCCCAGCTTTGCCTGCCAGTTCATCGGAACGGTCATTGTGTCGGTAAATTCAATACCGCCAGCCCAGAAGGGTTCGATTTCGGTTTCATTGTGATAGAATTTGAAATTCCATTCGCCGCACAGAGACTTGAAATATGCGGACATACCGCGTTCCCCATGCTTTGCCTTGCAGGCATTTTCAAACGGAATATAATACGCGCGCGGTGCTTCGGTACCGACGTGCAGCGTATGCGGATCTTCGTGATAATGCGGCAGCTTTGCCATATGCTGTTACCTTACCCCGAGCAATCTGCCGGGGATTCCTTTCTTTGCATTTCTGAAAAACAGGCTGCCGCATCTCAGATCGGGTCGCAGCAGCCTGCAAATTTTCTTATTGAATCAGACAATGGGCTTACGATAGTCGCAATTGTGCATCGGGGAACCGAAATCGTTGGGAGCGACCCACTTGACGCCATTGTACAGAATCTTCTGGACGTATTCGTTATAGAAGGAACGGCATGCTTCATGACCGGGCTGGAAATAGAAGACCTTGCCGCGTCCGCGATGATAGGTACAGCCGGAACGGAAGACGTAACCGTGTTCAAACCAGGAGATGAACAAGAGCTCATCGGGCTGGGGAATCATAAAGGGTTCACCGTACATTTCCTCGGTACCGAGGTCGACATATTCGGGAACACCCGCGGTGATCGGATGAGACGGGAGAACATTCCACAGAATTTCGTGCTGATCGTCACCCCACAGCAGCTTGCCGGAGGTACCGACGATCTCACGGAACGGCTTGGACATATGCGCGGAGTGCATAGCGACAAAGCCCATACCGTCATCATAAACGCGCTTCTTGATTCTCTGAACCAGCGCATCATCGACATCGCCGTGTGCCATATGACCCCACCACATAAGGACATCGGTGTTGTTCAGAACATCATCCGGCAGACCCTGATCGGGATCGTCAAGAGCCGCTAAGCGAACCTCCAGATCGTCATGCTGATCGAGGAAATCCTTGACACAGCCATGGATACCCTTGGGGTAAATTTCACGGATGAAATCCTCGGATTTTTCGTGTCTGTATTCGTTCCAGACCGTTACGCGAATTTTATTTGCCATTGTATATACCTATCCTTTCCGTATTTTGAAAATCAGGAAAATTACTGTTGCTTATATTATGTCATATTCCGTCATCAAAGTCAAGTGCTTTTTGGAAATTCTCGAAAAAATCAAACCAAACGACGCCCTGTTACACCTTGATTTTGTAATACTCCATGGCAGCATCGAAGATCCGCAGTTCCTTGGCTCCCGGAACATTGATGCACAGGGAGTCATCCACGCGGTCGGGATGTGTCATACGTCCCATGACACGGCCGTCACGCGAGAAAATACCCTCGACTGCGTATTCCGAAGCGAACGGATTTCGTGCCGTGTCCATCGTCGGATTATGGTCATCATCGACATATTGCCCGGCGATCTGTCCGCGTGCTCCCATGTCGAGCACAAGCTCACCCGGAATCAGACAACGTCCCGCGTTGGATGCGACAGGCAGTGTATAGATCTCCCCGGATTCACAGAAACGCATCCAGGGGGAGTTCACCGACATGATCCGCACACGTACGGGCTTTGACACCAGATGTCCGCACGGATTTTCCGCAAGCGACAGCCGTTCATCCTCATAACCGATATCATCGGTCAGAAGCGGCGATGCCAACAGCATGCGGAAGCCCTCGCCAAGTCCGAGTGTCAGCGTTTCCGTGCGTTCACGGAAGCGATACAGTGCATCGGACAGTCGCGGCTGGGAAAAGACTGCCCCGGCAAATCGTGCCGCAGGATCAGCCGTCGCCGCGGGAATACTTCCGTAATCGGGATAACTGCCGCCCGGAAAAGCAAGCACCTGTGTTTCGTCCAAAAGATGTGCAAATTCCTCACATGCCTGCGAAAACGCTTGCTGTGACCGACAGGAAAACAGCATACGGATCGGCTCAAAGCCAGCCGCGGCAAACCGTGCCGCCAGTATATCCTCACCTGTGATATATGGCAGAACAGGAAGCATTACACGGGGCTTATGCAGGCAGACATGCGGAGCCGCCGCAGAATGTTTTGCCATCGGAAATGCAGGAACAATCGAAGAAACCGGTTCTCCGGCGGTTTCCGATGCATACAGCTTTTCCTCCGGCTTCTGCCAGACCGCCGACAGCATAGACAGGGGAATTTCGGTACCGCCGATCAGTATATTTGCGGTGTCCTTTGTATATCCGAGGAAAACACCGCGCAGTTCCCGATCCGTTTCGACAAGAAACGCACCGGGTTTGTCCTCAAACAGCATTTTGACAGGCGGAACAGTTTCATAATTAAAGCCGATCTGATTGCCGAAGCACATCAGGGCAACCGTCGCCGCAACACCGCCCGATCCGATCGGACTGCAGGACAGAATCGCATCCATGTCATACAGATGACGCAGATAACGCAGAAGACCGCGTTCGTCCTCCGCAATGGGCAGATGGGTATCCGCATATTCGGGCATCAACAGATAAACGCGGGAGCCTGCTTTTTTGAAATTCGGCGTGATCAGCTGTTCCTGTTCCCTGACTGCCGCACCGAATGCAATCACCGTCGGCGGTACATCACCACGGTCGGAGGTGCCGTTCATGGAATCTTTTCCGCCGATTGCCGCGACCTCGTAGTCCATCTGCGCACGGAACGCACCGAGCATCGCTGCCATCGGCATACCGAACCGCATAGGATCCTCTCCGACAGTCGGAAAATACTCCTGTAAAGACAGCACCATATCCGATGACGGAATACCCGCCGCCGCAAACCGACAAATCACCTGCAATACCGCAAGATACGCGCCGTGATACGGACTTTGTACCGCATAACGCGGCAAATACCCGTTACTGAACACGGCTGTGGTATGTGTATCTCCCATTCCCATACTGACTGATGGGAATCGGTATGCCATATATCCGGTCGGTGTCAGCATCTTTTTTCCGCACAGCGGAAGCATAACCGTTCTGCCGCCTGCTGTGGTATCAAACCGCTCCGACAGCCGTTTCTGTGATGCTACCTCGGGGTGCATCATGACGCGGAGATAGCGTTCGGCAAGATCCTCTCCGCTCAATCGGTCTGAAACTGCGCGGTACATATTTTCGGTATCCGCTCTCGGAATCCGTACACCGACGCGGCGTTCTGCTCCTGCCGCATCGAGAAAATCACGTGACAGCGATAAGAGACTCCGATCCCAGAAACGCATACGGAAGCGCCGTTCCGCTGTGACCGTACCGATCAGCACAGCTTCCAAGTCTTCCTGCGCGGCAATGCGGATAACCTCGTTCAGACGAGTCGACGGAATGACAAGAAGCATCCGTCCCTGTGTTTCCGAAAAGGCAATTTCATACGGACCCATGATGTGCCCTGCACTAATCCGATCGGAAACGGTGGTCGGTACACGGTCAAGATCAATACGGACGCCCTCGGCAATTTCTGCTGCCGCAACCGCAAGTCCGCCCGCGGAGATATCCTCTGCACGCTTGACAAACTGCATCAGATCACGGCGGCGCATCAACCGCACCAATGCACGTGCCGCCTGCGGATCGCCAATCTGTGAGGTATATGTCAGCCTTTCACCGCGTCGGGACTGCAGATTCGTATCAGCGCGTCCTGCCGATGCGGATAATCCGCCGCCGAGTCCGTCACGACCCGTTTTTGCACCGACAAGGACGATGACGTCGCCCGGAATCGGTCGCTCGGACAGATATCCCTGCGCAGGTGCTGCTGCCGCAGAAAAGCAGACCTCCATATGCTTTGCCGAAAAATCGGGGTGAAGATATTCCCTGACGTATCCTGTCGGAATCCCGCTCTGGACACCGAATGCGGAAAATCCGTCAGCAGCTTCCAGTCCGAGACGCAGTGCCGCCGCGTGACGGTCGGGGTCCTTGATACTGCCGTCGTCCGCAAATTGCGGCATCCAGGAAGCACCGCCGGAAATGCGCATCGCCGCAAATACCTCTGCCCGTGCTGACAGCGGATCAGCGATTGTCGCACCGAAGCTCGAAAAAGCACCGAAGTACGGATCCTTTTCCGTTGAATGATTGTGTGTTTCGTTTTTGAAATGGAGCAACCACGGAACATCCACAGTTTCTGTTTTGTCGGAATTTTTCGCCTCTGTCCGTTCTTTGACAACCGCACGAACCGTGAATGCATTCCGTTCGCCCGTTTCGACAATTCGCGGCAATTTCCCTTCACGTCCGAGATATTTTTCCGCAACCGTGGCAATATCCATCAGCGTAATATTTTTGGGGCGCGTGCCGTACAGCGCTTCTCTGGTATCGAGATACATCTCAAATGTACCCGCGATTTCGGGATCTTCGATTGACAGATCCTGTACTGCGGTCAGAAATGTGATATGACGGCAATGGTCTGACCAGTACGTATCGAGCATACGAAGCTCAAACCGACCGGGGTCACGCTTTTCCTCTACACGGAAATAGCTCTGGATGAACAAAAGATCGTCTGTCGACATGCGGAAATTCTCTTCCACGGCGAACATGGTCAGCGATTCTTCGTCCATGGTACGGAAATCACGGATCGGCATCCAGTCGTCGTCCGTCTGCTGTGACAGTGGCGGCAGTGTTCCTGTTGTAAACAAGGGCAGTTCTGCCGCACTGGCAGGATTGATGAGCAGGTGCTTGATACGAGCCTTGTCCTGCTTGGTCAACTCACCGCGGATCATAAATACATCTGCCTGTCGGAAATACAGACGGTCCTCCGACTGCGCGTCGTCTTCTGCTTCGTTCTGCGGCAGAAGCGTCATCCGCAGTGCCCGTTCCGTCAGCTGTTCTGCAGGACGTCGAAACAGCGGAATCACGCAATGGCAGACGCAGTCCGCGCGCTCCGACTGACTGCGGACAAGCGCCTCCGGGATATACTGTTCCGTTGCGCCATCGATCAGCATCGCATCGGGCAAATCGGAAAGCGGAGCAGACATATCCAGAATCAGACAGCGCAGAATCCGCACCTCTGTCACGGTATGCATTCCGTAATGCTCCGTTAAGTGTCGATAAAGACGTCTTGCGGCATACGCATATTCGGTTTTCTTTTCAATAAAGATACGGTGCCGCATCGATCTCCTCCGTTATTCTATCATTTCACCGATCAGCGATGCAGACAGCGCACCAATGATTCGAATGGGTCTGATTTCGCGGTCAATTGGCAGATCACTTTTGATCTGAACCTCAAGAAAGTTGGCGGTATGACCGGTGATGATCCCATCGCGGTAGGTTTCCGCAAGGAACGGAATGGGCTTTCCGTTTGCCATCAGCTGTTCTGCCTGCCGCTTGTATATATCCGCTTCAATTTCGTTTTGTTTTGCAATCAGCACATTGGCGCGGCGGTTCTTTTCCGCGTTTTCAAGCTGCCCCGGCATACTGTCGGCAGGCGTGTTTTTCCGTTTTGAGTATGGAAAAACGTGCACATGCAGAAAGCGCGCTTCTTCGGCAAATGCCATCGTTTGCGCAAATTCCTCCGCCGTCTCCTGCGGAAATCCTGTCATGATATCGGTCGTAAATTGGACATCCTCGATCTTCTCTCGGATATCGGCAAGTATCGCTCTGACCTGTGCGATGTTATATTTCCGCTTCATTCTCCCGAGTACCGTGCTCGAACCGCTCTGCAGAGAAAGATGGAAATGGTGTGCGACCAGTTTCAGTGCCGCCATACGGGAGACCGTTTCCGGCTTCATATACGTTGGTTCCAGCGAACCGAGACGAATACGGATTTTCTGATCTGCAAATGTTCGATCAACCTCTTCCAACAGATCGATCAGACGATATGTCTGCAAATCGGGTTCCGCACCGCGCTTCCAGTCAACACCGTAGGATGCCGTTTCAATGCCGGTCAGCACAATTTCACGGTAACCGTTATTGACAAGATCACGTATTTCCGAAATTACTGCATCGGGACGCTTGGACACAACAGAACCGCGCGCGTTTGGTATCGCACAGTACGTACAGCGGTTTTCACAGCCGTCCTCAATTTTGATATAAGCACGTGTTCTTTCCAGCCCCGTATGGTGTAAAGACATTGTCTCCATGCCAAGGCTGTCAAGCGTCGGCACATTGACGGTTTCCGTATTCTCTGCCGCGTTTTGTACATACGCAAGTGCGGCATCGACACAGGAAAGCTTATTGCGCGAACCACAGACATACGTCACGCCTTCAATCCCTGCTGCGCGTTCCGGCTGGGTTTGTGCCATACAGCCGGTTACGAGAACTGCCGGTTTGCGTGCGTCTCCGCTTTTCTTTGCAGCGGCGCGGCGGATCATCTGACAGGCTTTTCGGTCGGACTCTGCCGTAACGGTGCATGTATTGATGATGAATACATCGGCTTCCGCATCGAACGGTACGATTTTAAATCCGTGTTTTTCGAGTGCTTCTGCAATCGCTTCACTTTCGTACTGATTGACTTTACAGCCGAGCGTCATGATCGCGGCTTTCCATGGTTTGGTATGATTCATAGTATTATGCGTTCTCTTTCTTATTGCTGTTCGTTTCCGACGAGTGCTGCGATGATAAATCCGTCAATATTATTGCCGGAGATCTGATACGATCTTGCAGTTTTGGGGATCGGAATCTTCTGTCCGTCTTGTCCGCTTGATTTTACATAGTAGGTACAGTAGATATCACCGTTGTCGGCTGTGATGTAATAGCGTGTTCCGTTGTAGGTGTAGTCCTTGATAAAGTTAACATATTCTTCAAGCGAAAGACCCATATTGGTCATCGCAAGTGCGTTTCCAATACCAACATAGCGGTAATGCCAGGATTCATAGGCGATTCCCGTGACATCTTCCTTACTTGCCGAGTAACGGAGGACGAAGCCGTACTGGTCGCAATTCTGGTCCACCCAGAAGTATTCATTCTTTCCATCGAAGGTCCACATCGCTTCGTCACCTTCGACCTCGAGGTCACCTTCATCGTAGACTGCAAGGTCCATGGCATAACCTGTGTGGTGCTCGCTGTATCCGGGCTTCTGAACATACTTCTCTGCATATTCCGCACCGTTGAGCTGGAGTTTGCTGTCGTAAACCTCCTGCTGCTGTTTGGCGTTTCGGAATCCGCTGTTGACCATGATGTTGCGATTTTCAGTTTTCGCATAAAACGCGTCCATCATGTCGTTCATCGCCTGGATCATTTCCATGCGGAGAAATACACTGCCGCTTGTGACTTTATAACTCTTTGTTTTGTTTTTGAAGACAGAGTAGACATCCTCTTCTTCCTCAAAAATATATGGTACATCGAAGTTGACAAGGATACACGGACCGCGATGAATCTGATCAGCATCGACGGTGACGTATTTTGTCAGATACTGATCGTGTTCCTGTTCGGTAATGTACGGACCGTATACAATGTTATCTGGATTGGAAAACGGCTGTCTTGTCTTATCGGAAAAGATGTACTCCCAGTCAATGCTTCTGACGATCAAAAGCGAAAGAGAGACAAAGATCATAACGACAAGAACGACGGCAAAGCCTGACACAGCGCCTTTTCTGCGCTTCAGTCTTCTTTTGTTTCTGTTTTGGTGCGGGTAAGCAGTTTGCGTATAAGCCGCGGCAATTCGCGTACCGGGATTCGGATGTCTTTGATTTCCCATTTGCGCTTGTGACCGATGATTCTGCGCATGATGTGGGGACGTTGTACGGGATCTCTGTTGTCCGTTTGCAGTATTTCGGTTTTGATTCTGATTTGGGCGATTTTGATTCTGCATGGATTTCTCCTGTTATCGTCATCTGTAATCTGATTATTTGTACCTTGTTACATTTACAGTTACCTATATTATAACATATCCTCGTGCAAAATAAAAGGCTAATTTTTGAATTTTTATAAAAAAAGAGTGCCGCAAAAGCGACACTCTTTGTGTTTTGATTAACCGACGATACCGGATCTTTCGATACCCTGTACCAGGAATCTCTGACCGAAGAGGTAAACAACGATCAGGGGAGCCATAACCAGCAGACCGCATGTATTTCTGATAGCGGAGATATACAGGTCACCTGCCGCAAAGTCTGTATCGAGAGACTTGGGCGTCATGATGATATCAGGCATCAGCTTCATACCAGAGCTGGTGAAGAATACGGTGGTATAGAAGTCATCGGTCCACTGCCAGCAGAACGCAAACAGGAAGATGG
>JAZTZC010000488.1:0-2135 GCA_045637265.1 Eubacteriales bacterium
AAGTGCGGTGCGGACAAGGTATCCGTCAACTCCGGTGCCATCCGCAATCCCGATCTCGTTTATGAAGCAGCGAAGCGATACGGCGACCAGTGTGTCGTCATTTCGGCTGACGTCAAACGCGTAGACGGTGTGTTCCGTGTCTTTGCCAAGGGCGGTCGCGAAAACACCGGCATGGAAGCGATTTCCTGGATCAAGCGCTGTGTCGACAACGGTGCGGGTGAGGTTGTGCTCAACTCCATCGACACGGACGGTGTGAAGCGCGGCTTTGACCTTGAAATGCTCGACGCTGTCTGCAATGTCGTCGATGTTCCCGTCATTGCATCGGGCGGTGCGGGCGGTGTTGACGATTTTGTCACGCTGTTCAAGACGCTTCCCAAGGTTGATGCAGGACTGGCGGCGTCCATTTTCCACTTCGGTGAGGTAGCCATTCCCGATCTGAAGCGCGCACTTGCCGCCGAAGGTATTCCCATGAGAGTATAATTGAGGTATAAATTTTATGACAATCGAACAACTGAAATTCGACGAAAAGGGTCTCATTCCCGCCATCATCGTCGATGCCATTTCCGGCAAGGTTCTGACCCTTGCCTATATGAACCGCGAAAGCCTTGGTATTTCTGTCGAGCGCGAGCTGACGTGCCTTTGGAGCCGTTCCAGACAGGAATTGTGGCTCAAGGGCGAGACGAGCGGCAACTATCAGCACATCGTTTCCATCACGGCTGACTGCGACGGCGACGCGCTTGTCGTCAAGGTCGAAAAGGACGGTCCCGCATGCCATCTCGGTACGGATTCCTGCTTTACCAATCTGATTCATCAGAGTGGAGAACGCAACGACTTCACGCTGGAAGGCTTGATGGATCTGCTTGATGGCAGAAAGCGTGAGAAGCCCGAGGGCTCCTACACGACGTATCTGTTTGAGAAGGGTATTGACAAGATTCTCAAGAAGATCGGCGAGGAATGCACCGAGGTCATCATTGCGGCAAAGGCAGATGACAAAAAGGAAACCGTCTATGAAATTGCCGACCTTGCGTATCACGTCATGGTCATGATGACCGAAATGGGCATTTCTCTGGAAGATGTGCACCGCGAGCTTGCATCCCGTCACGTCATCGACCATAAGGTCAAACAGGAGAAAATGACATCATGATCCGCTCTGATTTTCATATGCACACAACATACTGTGACGGCAAGTGTACGGCGGAGGAAATGATTCTGTCCGCTGTCGACCGGGGTCTGACCATTGTCGGTCTGTCCGGTCACGGGTATACCGCGTTTGACGGTCACTACTGCATGACACAGGAAAATACGATGAAGTACCGCGATGAGGTCAATGCCTTGAAGGTCAAGTATGCCGACCGCATCCGTGTACTCTGCGGTGTCGAGCAGGATTATTTCGGCGGCAAACCGATTGCGGACTTTGATTATGTCATCGGCTCCTGCCACTATCTGCACTGGGGCGACGATCGGTATACGCCGATTGACGAGCACATCGAGCAGCTGATGGGCGGTGTCCGTGACGGCTTCGGCGGTGACTTTTACGCGGCGTGTGAGTCGTACTTTGCGTGCATGGGTGACGTTGTACGCGCCACAGGTGCCGATATCATCGGACATTTTGATCTGATTTCCAAGTTCTGTGAGGTTGGTGTGGAGCTTGATATCACCAATCCTCGCTACCGCCGTGCCTATACCGATGCCATCGACCGTCTGATTCCGTACGGCAAACCGTTCGAGGTCAACACCGGTGCGATTTCCCGCGGCTACAGAACCTCCCCGTATCCGCCGATGCCGATGATGCGTTATATCGCATCGCAGGGCGGCTCGATCATCTTCACCAGCGACAGCCATCATGTCGACAACATCGCGTTCCGATTTGACGAATGGGAGCCTGTCTACCGTGCGTTCGGGACGAAGGTGTTGGAGTGTCCTGTTTGAGGATACCATGTTGTATGGTGGGAGGCACTTCGCGTCCAAGCATTCCCTGGTGAGGGAAGGTGTCAAATTCTCATGGGGAATTTGACGGATGAGTCGTTCTTTTTGTTGCTGTTACAAGTAAAAAAAGTATATATTGTATGATAATGTGTTTTTCGGATTTGGCAATGGTATTCACAGATGCTGACGACTCATCCGTCACGCCTGCG